>JBILYQ010000121.1:0-6696 GCA_044377655.1 Flavobacterium sp. | reverse complement strand
AGATTATTAATTTAGACGGAATTTTTTATTTTATCAATATACACGGACAACAAAATACAAAGTCATCACTATTAAAAAAGACTTTTTTGCTATTATTACTCCTCGGTATTGAAAGAGAAGTCAATGCCTTTGCTAAAATCAAAGGCGGTTTAAAGACACTAAGACGTAGAAATTTAAATTATATTTAGTTTTTGAGTGGATACGGCAGTTAATAATAACCTGCTTTATTTCAATATTTTATATATATATTTGCGTATTTAACATCCTTTTATGAAAAATAAATTACATTTTATAGCATTAACATTCTTATTTACAACTATAGCAATAGCCAAAGGAAACAATACCACTTCCTCTTTATGGAATGCTAAAAATAATAGTGCAACTAGTTTAGTAACCAATCCTCCTACAGGCAACCCTTCTCAAACTTTTTGTGCCGGAATGACTTTAGCTAATATTCAAGTTACCGGTACCGCTATAAAATGGTATGCTGCAGCTTCTGGAGGAAGTGTCTTGCCAAGTACAACTACTTTGATAAATAACACTTCTTATTATGCTAGTCAAACTGTAGCAGGTATTGAAAGTACCACTAGGTTACAAATTACTGTAACGGTTAATCCTATTATTATACCCACTTTTACACCAGTTAATCCAATTTGTCCAGGACAATTCGCACCAATATTACCAACGACATCAGATAATGGAATTGAAGGAACTTGGAACCCTCCTGGGATAAGTAATACATCAAGTGGAATGTATACTTTTACTCCTACTCTAACCATGGCTCCTGGTCCAGACTTGGTCGTGAATGGTAATTTCTCTGCAGGAAATACAGGCTTTACAACAAATTATCAGTATTTAACTGTTTCAACACCTTCGGGAGCACAAAAAACGTATGGCATTGTAACCAATCCACAAGTTTGGTTTACCCCTTTTTCGTCTTGTCCAGATCATACTTCAGGTACTGGAAAAATGATGGTGGTGGATGGTTCGGGTTCAAATGCTGGAAATGATATTTTATGGAGTCAAACAATTCCTGTAACTGCAGGTGAAAATTATACTTTTAGTTATTACTTACAAACTATAGCTACTCCAAATCCAGCTCAAATAGAGGTGGTTATCAATGGGACAATTGTAGGTACTGCAACTGCTGGAACGACTACTTGTAATTGGGTTCAATACAGCTATGTGTGGAATTCTGCAGCCAATACATCCGCCCAAATAAGTCTTTACGATAGAAATGTGGCCGCTAATGGAAATGATTTTGCGATTGATGATTTGTCATTTAAACAAAATACTTCGCTTTGCGCTACTAATGCTACTATGATGGTTACGGTTAATCCTTTACCTACAGCAACAATTTTAGGAACACCAACCATTATTTGTCCTGGAGAACAGGCATGGGTGAATATTATAGGAACACCAAATGCTACGGTAACCTATAATGTGAATGGGGGAACACCGCAAACCATTGTTTTGGATGCTATTGGAAATAGCTTCCTTGTTACGTTTCCATTAACATTTAATACAACTTATACTTTAATGAGTGTCACTTCAAATGGAACGCCTAGTTGCACACAAACGCTATTTAATTCAACAACCATAAATGTTATGCCTTTACCTACGGCAATAATTTCGGGAACAACAACCATTTGTCCAGGAAATGCTACAACGGTAACTTTTACAGGAACACCTAATGCAACGGTAACGTATACTGAGAATGGGGGGACACTGCAAACCATTGTTTTGAATGCTACTGGAACTGCCTCTCTTACCACACCTTCATTAACAGCTAATAGTACTTATACTTTAGTAAGTATCACTTCAAATGGAACGCCAAGTTGCACACAACCGCTATCAGGTATAGCAACCATAAATGTTATTCCTTTACCTACAGATGTTGTTATTGAAAGTGCTACTACTTGTTTAGGAAATATAGCACTAATTTTTTTTCATGGTCAACCAAACACCATAGTTAATTTTACCATTCAGAATTCATCTTCAGGTCCAATTAATCTAACTTTAGACGCTGAAGGAAATGGCATATACAATAGCTTTGATACGTTTGTTTCTGGCGACAATTTTATTGTTGGAAACTCTGTAACAAATTCCTTAGGTTGTTCAATCGTTTCATATCAATCTGCGGTGATTAGTGTTTTACCTATTCCAGTTGTTACCCAAACAACTTATGAATTGTGTGATGATAATAATGATGGAGTAGAATGTTTTGATTTGCATAGTAAAGACTCCGAAATCTGTCCCAACTGTGAGAGTCAAGGTACCTCAGTCAGTTACTATCTAGATGCCAATTTTACTACCCCATTACCCAATATCTATTGCAATACCGTAAACCCACAAGTAATCTACGCAGTGGCTGTGAATAATGGCTGTATAAGCACAACGTCAATGACTTTGCAGGCCACATCCTGTACCCCAATTAATGGTGATGTAAGCATTACCTCCTCAAACAACACTATTGGATTATTAGATACTATTACTGTAAATGTGCAACTCACCAATGCAACCGATTTGTATAGCTTGTTTATGAAACTCAAAGGCAATGCTGCCGTAAGTCAATATTTAGATTATGCTGGTTATACCGTTGGCACGTTATTGGGCACCGGAGGAAGTGTAATAGCTACCACCCCAACAGTAACTAATGGCATGTATGATTTTGGCATAACCAAAGTGGGTGCTGTTCCAGGTTACTCTGGAAGCGGCTTGTTTTATTCCTTTCGTTTTGTAACTAAAAATAGTCCTATCCCAACAGGAACTACCTTCTGTTTCTATTTAGATGAAGTAAGTGCTTATAACACTTCTGGTGTTTCATGTGCGTTGACGAATCAAGGACAGTATTGTTATACGTTCACTAACCAGGTAAATGTATGGCCTGGCGATTTAAATAATTCAAATACGGTAACCACAGCCGATATTTTACCTATTGGATATTTTTACAACGCAACGGGACCAGCAAGAACCAACACCAACATTCAATGGTCGGCTCATCCTGCTACCTTGTGGGGATACAACCATGCCTCTATCAATGGAGATGCTTATAAAGTATTTGCTGATTCTAATGGCGATGGCGTGATTAATAATGCAGACCAAGCTGCTATTGGATTTAACATGAATCAAACACACGCCAAAACGAGCGTACCTACACTCGATCTTTTTTCTGCTCAAACAAGACAAACTTTGGCGGCAGGAGACTTAATAGTTTCACCCGATACTGCCATTATCAATGGTGCTACATTACCTCAAACAGTAACTTTTACGGTGAGTTTAAATAGTACTGGAGGATTAAGTAGCCTTTATGGAATAGCGACTAATCTGCTTTTCGACGCAACTATTTTTGATTTAAGCACTGCTACTATTGATTTTACGGGGTCAATATTTGGCACCACAGACACAGACTGTTTGGTAATAAACTATGTCTCAGCAAGTATAGTGAGTGTAGGAATGACGCGATATGCCAATGCCGCTATAAACGGTCAAGGATTATTGTTTAAAGTCACCCTGCAAACTAAACCTACTATAGCGCCACTAACACAAACTCAAGTAAGTGCAGCTGTAGAAGCCGCTAACAATCAGGCGGGAGATGCCTTAGTAATTCAAGAGGCTTCTTTAACCACTTTAAACATCATTAATAATCTAGGAATTAATGAGGTACAAAACCACAACATTACTGTTTATCCAAATCCAGCTAAAGAACAAATAACAATCCAAATGTCTCCTACTACTTTTATAAAACAAATCCAGTTAATTGACATGTTGGGGAGGATAATTAAAACGGAATATTTTACTTCTTCAAATACCACAGCAACCTTATATTTAAATGAGGTGGCAAAAGGGACTTATTTTATTGAAGTAATTTCAGATACCAATCAAAAAGGGATAAAGAAAATTCTAGTAAATTAGACCTTTATGTGTTATTTAAAAAGGGGTTGGTAAATACGAGGCCACTAAAAAAAGTGCTTATTTTGAAAAGCGCCATTTTTTAAACAATAGAAAAAACGTTTATAACAGGATTTTTTAACCTCCGTTATAAGCGTTTTTCTATTTATAACTGTTTATTTATTTAAGGTTGTAACAGTCCATTTTTGACACGTATATATTAACTTTATATTCCTATTTTATAAAGACATTGGGACGAGAAGTGTATTCTGAACTCGTTTTGGAAAACCCAAGGGAGAGGAAAAATAAAACCAACCATTAATTTCCGTAGTTTTGTTTATTAAAAAGCAACAACCATGAAAAAAACAATCCTAATAATGGCCATTACCTCATCATTTCTTGCCATGGGGCAAAACCAACCCAACTACCCAAACACAAAAAAAGGGCAAACCGTTGATGCCTATTTCGACACCAACCTCAACGACCCGTATCGATGGCTCGAAGATGACAAATCAGAAGAAACGGGTGCTTGGGTGAAAGCCCAAAACGAAGTTACCTACGGCTACCTAGCCCAAATTCCCTTCCGGGAAGCCCTCAAAAACAGACTCGAGAAACTCTGGAATTACGAAAAAATTGGCGCACCCTTCAAAGAAGGCAACTTTACCTATTACTATAAAAACAACGGTCTCCAAAACCAGTCCGTGCTCTATCGAAAAGACAGCAAAGGAACCGAAACCATTTTCCTTGACCCAAATACCTTTTCCAAAGACGGAACAACCTCTCTCGGCGGTGTAGATTTCTCCAAAGACGGCTCCAAATTGGCCTATGCCATTTCTGAAGGAGGAAGCGACTGGCGAAAAGTAATTCTCATTGACGCCATCACAGGAAAAACAATTGAAGACACCATTGTCGACGTCAAATTTAGCGGCGTCTCTTGGAAAGGCAATGAAGGTTTCTACTATTCCAGCTACGACAAACCAAAAGGCAGCGAGCTATCAGCAAAAACAGACCAACACAAACTCTACTACCACCAACTAGGCACCAGCCAAAAAGAAGACAAAGTCATCTTTGGAAACGAGCAAAAAAGACGCTATGTGGGCGGATACGTCACCGAAGACGATAACTACCTTATCATCTCCGCTGCCAATTCAACCTATGGAAACGAATTGTACATCAAAGACTTGAGCAACCCAAACAACCCCATTATCACCATTGTAAATAACTTTGAAAGCGACAACAGCATCATCGAAAACCAAGGAACCAAACTCTTCATCGATACCGACTGGAAAGCCCCAAACAAACGTATCGTGACCGCCGATTTCGGCAATCCAACCCCAGAAAACTGGAAGGACTTTATCCCAGAAACTGAAAACGTATTGTCGCCAACCACCGGCGGAGGCTACTTCTTCGCCAATTATATGAAAGACGCCGTATCCGTAATTAAACAATACGACTACAACGGAAAATTCATCCGCGAAATTGCCTTGCCCGGACTAGGAACAGCCAGTGGCTTTGGCGCAAAGAAAAAAGAAAAAACGCTTTATTATTCGTTTACCAATTACATCACACCAGGGACTATTTTTTCCTTCGAACCTAAATCAGGCAAATCAGAAACCTACCAAAAACCCAAAGTGGATTTCAATTCCGAAGACTACGTCTCCCAGCAAGTGTTCTACACCTCAAAAGACGGAACAAAAATACCCATGATTATCACGTATAAAAAAGGTATCAATCGCAACGGCAAAAACCCAACCATGCTCTATGGATACGGGGGTTTCAACGTAAGCCTCACCCCAAGCTTCAGCATCGCTAATGCTGTGTGGATGGAAAATGGCGGAATCTATGCCGTGCCCAACTTGAGAGGCGGAGGCGAATATGGCAAAAAATGGCACGATGCAGGCACCAAAATGCAAAAACAAAATGT
The DNA here is from genome assembly GCA_044377655.1 of Flavobacterium sp. Taxonomy (GTDB): domain Bacteria; phylum Bacteroidota; class Bacteroidia; order Flavobacteriales; family Flavobacteriaceae; genus Flavobacterium. Next base: position 881 of record JBILYQ010000121.1, on the reverse strand, counting down.
CTTTGATGACTTCATCGCAGCCGCAGAATACCTCATTGCACAAAACTACACCTCGCCACAGTTCCTAGCCATTCGTGGCGGGTCAAACGGTGGTTTGCTTGTTGGAGCCACCATGACACAACGACCAGAATTAATGAAAGTAGCCTTGCCTGCCGTTGGAGTAATGGACATGCTCCGCTACCACACGTTCACCGCTGGCGCTGGATGGGCTTACGACTATGGAACCGCCCAAGACAGCAAAGAGATGTTCCAATATATCAAAAACTACTCTCCCGTTCACAACGTGAAAGCGGGCGTACAATATCCCGCAACAATGGTCACCACAGGAGATCATGATGACCGAGTGGTGCCGGCTCACAGTTTCAAATTCGCCGCCGAACTGCAGGAAAAACAAACTGGAAGCAACCCAACCCTAATCAGAATAGACATCAATGCAGGCCACGGTGCCGGAAAATCTGTCGCCGCAACCATCCAGGAAAACGTCGATATACAGGCCTTTACCCTCTTCAATATGGGGTTCAAAGATCTCCCAAAAAAATAAAAGAAACCGCTAGCATACCCCAAAAGCCCAACAGCAATGTTGGGCTTTTCGATTCTTAAATCTTCAAGGCAACCATGGAAAAACCCTCTCAAAAAAAAACAAGCAAAAATTATTTTCCGTAACTTTGATAGAGACGTTAGTTTTTGGTAACGCCATGAAAAACAGTACTAATACAAACACATTCAAAACATGAAAATAGCAAAAAGAGTTGGTATATGGATGGATCATTCCAATGCCAGAATAATGGATTATTCAAGTGAAGGGTTTGAAATAAAAATTGTAAAATCAAACGCGCAGCACCTCGACAACCAAGCCGACATCCTGCACAGCGAAAAACTGC
>JBILYQ010000006.1:0-20329 GCA_044377655.1 Flavobacterium sp. | reverse complement strand
GCGATAGTTATACCATTGGGCAAAGCGTTTGTGAAACCTGCAAATTTCCAACACAATTGAAAGATAGTATCCAGAAAGATTTGACTGAAAATACTGTTTTGCAAACGCGTGTTATTGCACTAACAGGTTGGACAACTTCGGATTTAAAAGCTACTTTAATCCAACAAAATCCGCCAAACGATTTTGATTTGGTAACATTATTAATTGGCGTCAATAATCAATACCAAAACAGACCTTTTTCATTGTACGAAGATGAATTTCCAGATTTATTAAACAGAGCAATTACACTAGCTAAAGGTGACAAAAACAATGTGATTGTGCTTTCCATTCCCGATTATGCATATACGCCTTTTGGCCAAGGAAGTTCAAATCCTCAAACTATTTCAACCCAAATCGACATGTATAATTTGTTTGCGGAAAATTATTGCATTCAAAATAATGTTGCCTTCTTCAACATAACCGACATCACCCGTCAAGGATTGGAAAATCCAACCTTAGTTGCCGGCGATGGGTTACATCCTTCCAAAACTGCCTACACAAAATTTGTAGAGCGCCTTTTACCCAAAGTTAGAACAATTTTAAATCCATAAAAAAAAGCGAGAATCTCTTCTCGCTTTTTTTATACTTCCGGTGCTAATTCTAGTTCCAATCCTTCCAAATCTTCAGTGATGTGAATTTGGCAACCTAGCCTGCTAGTATCTTTCACATTGAATGCCTCAGACAACATTGCTTCTTCGTCGTCATTTCTGTCGGGCAATGTAACATCATTTAATATATAACATTGACAAGAGGCGCACATTGCCATTCCTCCACAAATGCCTATTGTTCCTTCGGGAGCTAATTCATAAGCACGAACCAATTCCATGATATTCATGTTCATATCCGTTGGTGCTTGTACTTCGTGAGTTATACCTTCACGATCAGTAATTCGTATAGTTACATCTTGAGCCATTTAAATTATCGCTTTAACAACCGCTTTCTCGGCTTCTTTTCGAGTTCCGTCAAAACCATCAACTCCAGAAACCGTGGTGTATTTCAAAACGTATTTCTTACCTGGATTAATGCGTTGGTAAACACTTTGACACATTAATGTTGCTTCGTGAAAACCACACAAAATCAATTTCAATTTACCTGGATAAATATTGACATCTCCGATAGCATAAATACCGTCAATATTGGTTTGATAATCTAGGGCGTTGTTCACTTTGATAGCGTTTTTTTCTATTTCTAAACCCCAATTTGCAATGGCACCAAGTTTTGGTGACAACCCAAAAAGCGGAATGAAATAATCGACTTCAATAGTTTCTTGAACGCCATCTTTAGCAATAGTAATGGCTTTCAAATGTTGCTCGCCGTGAAGTTCCAAAACCTCTGCTGGCGTGATCAAATTGACCAATCCTAGTTTTTTATATTCTTGCAATTTTTCAACAGAATCCAATGCGCCACGGAATTCATTTCGTCTGTGAATCAAAGTCACTTCCGAAGCCACATCGGCCAAGAAAATACTCCAATCCAAAGCAGAATCGCCTCCGCCAGCAATGACAATCTTTTTATTGCGAAACAATTCGGGATCTTTAACAAAATATTCAACGCCTTTGTCTTCGTAGAATTCAATATTGTTTATCAAAGGTTTTCTTGGTTCAAAACTTCCTAAACCACCAGCAATAGCGACAGCTTTAGCATGATGTTTTGTTCCTTTGTTTGTAGTAACGATAAAAGTTCCATCGTCCAATTTGTCTATTGTTTCCGCGTTTTCGTTTAGCGTAAAACCCGGTTGAAATTGTTTAATTTGTTCCATTAAATTATTAACCAAATCACCTGCTAAAACTTCAGGATAACCTGGAATATCGTAAATAGGTTTTTTGGGATATAATTCTGATAATTGCCCTCCTGGCTGAGGCAAAGCATCAATAATATGGCATTTTAATTTTAATAATCCTGCTTCAAAAACGGCAAATAGCCCAGTTGGTCCAGCGCCGATTATTAGTATATCTGTTTCAATCATTTTTTATAAGTTACTGAGTAGCTAATTTTTCAAAGAGCAAAATTCGAATATAGCAAACTCTTATTTTATGATTTTTATCATTTTTAGAATATAAACTGCTTTTAAAACCTTAAAATTTAAGCAACATTTTCAACTGTTTCAATCTGCGGTGCATATTTTTTTATAGTTGTTTCTACACCAGCCTTTAAAGTCATTTGGTTTACGCTACAACTTGTACAAGCACCTTGAAAACGAACCTTAACGTGTTTTTCATTTTCGATTGAGACCAAAGAAATATCACCCCCATCAGAATTCAAAAAGGGTCTGATTTCTTCAAGTGCTTTTTCAATATTTAAAGTCAATTCTTCTAGTGTCATAATTATTTTCCTTTCACGGCTGAACATCCAGCCATAGTTGTTATTTTTATTGCTTCTGTTGGCGCAAGGTTTTCGTTTCTTTTAACCGTTTCCTCCACTACATTTCGAGTAATTTCTTCAAATATTTTTTCCATTGGTGAAGCGGTTTGCAAGGCTGCCGGACGACCATAATCTCCAGCTTCGCGGATACTTTGCACCAACGGAACTTCACCTAAAAACGGAACACCCAAATCTTCAGCTAGATTTTTAGCACCTTCTTTTCCGAAGATATAATATTTGTTATTTGGCAATTCTTCTGGAGTAAAATAAGCCATATTTTCTATAATTCCTAAAACGGGAACATTAATCGCTTCCGACAAAAACATAGAAACGCCTTTTTTGGCATCGGCCAAAGCCACTGCTTGCGGCGTGCTAACCACAACCGCGCCAGTAACTGGCAATGATTGCATGATTGATAAGTGAATATCCCCAGTACCTGGTGGCAAATCGATTAACATAAAATCCAATTCGCCCCAATCTGCATCAAAAATCATTTGGTTCAATGCTTTTGAAGCCATTGGTCCGCGCCAAATAACAGCTTGGCTTGGTGCTGTGAAAAATCCGATAGAGAGAATTTTAATCTCATAACTTTCTACGGGTTTCATTTTGGATTTTCCGTTTACTTCAACAGAAATTGGTTTTTCGTTTTCAACATCAAACATAATTGGCATTGACGGACCGTAAATATCGGCATCTAAAATACCTACTGAAAATCCCATTTTGGCTAAAGTCACAGCTAAGTTTGCTGTAACTGTAGATTTACCTACACCACCTTTTCCAGAGGCGACAGCAATGATATTTTTAATTCCGGGAATATTTTTCCCTTTTATTTCATTTACTTTTTCGGGAGTTTCCACTTTAATGTTGACTTTTACTTTTGCATCAGCAGAAAACTGTTCGTGGATTAGTTTTTTGATGTCATCTTCCGCTCTTTTTTTAATGTGTAGGGCTGGTGTTGCGATAACCAAGTCGACAACAACTTCATCTCCAAAAGTGATTACGTTTTTTACTGCGCCACTTTCCACCATATTTTTTCCTTCTCCAGCAATAGTGATGGTTTCTAATGCTTTGAGGATTGCCGTTCTATCTAGTTTCATTATCAATAATTTAATACAAATAACCGTCTTTTTATTAAGACTGATTTTAGATTACAAAGATAATACGAATTCTAATGAAACAATCTCTAAAGGATTGAAAATGTTTATAGGAATATAAAGGAAAGTAGCATGGCTCAATCGCAATTATATAAATAATGAAATCCCTTTTATAGGCTATTTCTATATTGTCAATAAATTAAAAATAATTACGAACCCATTTTTGGTGTCCAAAAATGCTTCTTAAAATCAACAATCTGATTTTCCATAATCACTACACCTTCATTTTCTAACAACTGTTGCATCAAATTAGTCCCGTCAAAATGATGTTTCCCTGTCAATAATCCTTTTCTATTTACCACTCGATGTGCTGGAACATCATCTAAATTATGGCAAGCATTCATTGCCCAACCTACCATTCTTGCCGAACGAGCTGTTCCTAATGCCTTTGCAATTGCACCATAAGAAGTTACCTTTCCTACTGGAATTTGCCGAACTATTTGGTAAACTCTATCAAAGAAATTATCTTCCATTTAAAAATAGTATTTCAAAACATTGATCAAAGTAATTAGTGCCACAACACCTGTTATCAAACCTATTATTTTATTCATATTGAGCATGAAATAATCTGTTTTAGATTTAATTTTATTAAAAAAAACGATGTAACAATAAAAGACGCAAAAAGAACCAACTACTGCTCCTGAAACCAAACTGTAAATTGAAATGGGATTAAAATAGAAAATCTTATATGAAGCGAGAGTTACGCTAACAAAAACATAGTATGGAATAGGGAAAAAATTGATTGCCGAAATTAGCATTCCCATAAAAAATCTACTTTTTTTACTTTTCAGCTCTAAAGTTTCATTTTGTTTGGTAAGATTTGGTTGTTTAGCAAATACTAGAAAATAAACAGATAGAACCGTGAAAATTAGAAGACCAATTTCACGTAACAAAACCACTACTTCTTTGTGTTTATCAATGTATTGAGCAAAAATAACCGAAATATAGGTTTGAATTAAAATTACAAAAGTTGCGCCAAGTGCGAAAAGCAAGGCACGATTTCTACCATCCGTGATACTTGATTTTGCTGCAGTCATATTGATTAGCCCTGGAGGAAAAGTTCCCACCGTAGCAGCAATAAAACCAGACACAAACGGAATAAAAAAAGACATTTACTTTATTTTAAAACGAATATACGTAATAGATTTGTTGATTTCCAAATATTGTTTTTCATAAAATGTTTGGATTTCAGTGACTTCACTTGGAGATCCTTCATTTTTATACACATTATGGTTAGCATATAAAACCTCATGTCCTTCACCGTGGAGCAATCCAAGTGTGTAGCCATGCATGAACTCACTATCGGTTTTAAGATTCATGATACCTTCTGGTTTAAGGATTTTTTTATACAATAGCAAAAATTCGGAATTTGTCATTCTGTGTTTAGTGCGTTTGTACTTAATTTGAGGATCTGGAAAAGTTATCCAAATTTCGTCCACTTCTTGTTCTCCAAAAATATGATCGATTAATTCAATTTGGGTTCTGACAAAAGCCACGTTAAGCATGCTAGTTTCTGCAGCCGTTTTAGCACCACGCCAAAACCGAGCGCCTTTGATATCAATTCCAACAAAGTTCTTATCAGGATAACGTTCCGCTAAACCAACCGAATATTCACCTTTCCCGCATCCTAATTCCAAAATAATGGGATTGTCATTGTTGAAAAAAGCACTATTCCATTTGCCTTTTAGAGCAAATAAATCACCAACTACCTCTTCTCTTGACGGTTGAAAAACATTATCAAACGTTTCATTTTCCCTAAATCTCTTTAACTTATTTTTACTTCCCACGACTAAACTTAAAATTTTGGTAAATTTAAGGAAATATAAACTATCAAAAATATTTTTTACTTTGCTTATTATTAATTACGTAATTTTATTTCTTGGAAACTTCAAAAAAAAACATACTCGTTGCGCCATTAAATTGGGGTTTAGGTCACGCCACACGTTGCATTCCGATTATTCGGGAATTAGAAAAAAACGGATTTACACCTATTTTAGCTTCTGATGGCGTAGCGCTAAGACTGCTCCAAAAAGAGTTTCCCCATTTGTTAACATTGGAATTGCCATCCTATGAAATTGAATATGCTAAAAACGCCAAAGATTTTAAATGGAAACTGATAAAAAACAGTCCAAAAATGGTTGACGCCATCTTTGAGGAGAAGAAAATTGTCAAAAATTGGGTGTCAAAATATAATTTGATGGGCATTATTTCGGATAATCGTTTGGGGGTTCGCAGTAAAAAAATTCCTTCTGTCTTTATTACGCATCAATTGAATGTTTTGTCTGGAAAAACCACTTGGATTTCTAGTAAATTGCACCAATATTTTATAAAAAAATTTAAAGAATGTTGGATTCCTGATTTTGAAGAAAAACCAAATTTGACTGGAAATTTGGGACATTTAAAAAAGACCCGTTTAAATCTTAAATATATTGGTCCTCTCAGTCGTTTGCAACAAAAAAAAGAGCTCGTTAAATTTGATTTGATGGTAATTCTGTCTGGACCTGAACCGCAACGAACATTGTTGGAACAAAAATTAAAAAACGAAGTTAGACTTTTTGCTGGGAAAGTGGTTTTTATAAAAGGGGTTGTAGAAGGCGAACAAAAAATGGAACAGATAGAAAACGTTACTTATTACAACTTTATGACCACGGATGAAATTCAAAAAACCTTTAACGAGAGTGAAATTGTACTTTGCAGATCAGGTTATACAACAATAATGGATTTGGCGAAACTAGAAAAAAAAGCTTTTTTCATTCCAACACCTGGACAGTTTGAACAAGATTATTTGGCTAAAAAACTAAAAAGGGATGGATTATTACCTTTTGCTAAACAAGATGATTTTAGAATTGAAAACCTATTAGAAATTCAACTTTATCAAGGTTTGCCAAAAATAAAAAATGAAGTAAATTGGAAAAATTTATTTATCCTCTTCGAGTGTGAATGAGAACTCCGAGCCTTTTCCAAACTCGCTTTCTACATAAATTTTTTCACCGTGTGCTTCAATAATATGTTTAACTATGGATAATCCTAAACCGGAACCGCCTTCGCTTCTTGCGCCACTTTTATCCACTCTAAAAAACCGTTCAAAAAGTCTAGGAATGTATGGTTTCTCGATTCCTTCGCCGTTGTCTCTTATGCGCACTATGATTTTGTTGTTGACCAAATCTTCTATTGAAACTTCTGTTGTGCCATTTTCTTTTCCATATTTTATGGAATTCATTACGAAATTTGTCAAAACCTGTTGGATTTTTTCTTTATCTGCAAAAACCTTGATTGGTCTGTTGTATTTTCGATCAAACATGAGAATTATATTCTTTTTATCGGCTCTGATTTCGAGCATATCGAACACGTTTTGGACCAATTCGATGATATTAAATTTTGACAATTCTAAATTTAAATCGCCTGTTTCTAATTTAGAAATCATGTCTAAATCTTCTACAATATATATTAGTCTTTCTACACCTTTCTCTGCACGTTCCAAATACTTTTTACGAACATTTTTATCGTTTATCGCACCATCTATTAGTGTCGAAAGATAGCCTTGAACAGTAAATAAAGGTGTTTTTAACTCATGGGAAACATTACCTAAAAATTCTCGACGGTATTCTTCTCGAACTTTCAGCGTTTCGATTTCTAGTTTTTTGTCGGTGGCAAATTTTTTGACTTGCTTGGTCAAAGTTGCCATATCTGTTGTAATAGGTTGGTTTCGAAAAGAGGTGGATTCTAGTAGGGAAACATCATCATATATTTTTTTCACTCTTCGATATATGAATTTTTCTACCCTATATTGGATTACAAAAAAAGCAAAAATGGCTATTGAAAAGGCAAAAAGCAAACATATTAGCCATGAAAATTCATCAAAAAGCCACAACAAAACCCCAAGAAAACCCGAAGAGAAAGTGGTTATATATAGTGTGGAAACTAAAGCAAAAGTATATGTTTTCTTAAAAATTATTGCCATTTAAACTTCTATCTTGTACCCAATTCCTTTAATAGTCTTGAAAAAATCTTCTCCTATTTTTTCGCGCAGTTTCCGGATGTGAACATCGATAGTTCTTCCGCCCACAATGACCTCATTTCCCCAAACTTTGTCCAAGATCTCTTCTCTTTTGAATACTTTTCCAGGTTTTGAGGCCAACAAATAAAACAATTCGAATTCTTTTCTTGGCAATCTTATCTCTACACCTTCTTTAACTATTTTATACTCTTCGCGATTGATTTCGATTCCTCCAACATTCAGTGTTTCAGAATTTTGCTCCTCGCTTTTTAATCTTCGCAACAATGCCTTTACTTTACTGACTAATAATTTTGGTTTGATTGGTTTGGTAATATAATCATCGGCACCTGCATCAAAACCTGCCACTTGCGAATAATCTTCACTCCTTGCTGTTAAAAATGTTATTAAAACATTACTAAGTTCTGGTATTTTTCTAATGTTTTCGCAAGCTTCCATTCCGTCCATTTCTGGCATCATGACATCCATGATTATAAGGTTTGGAAGTTCTTTTTTTGCTTTTAGAATAGCCTCTTTGCCATTGGAAGCAGTGACGATCTGATAGCCTTCCTGAGCTAAATTGTATCCAACTATTTCAAGGATATCCTGCTCATCATCAACCAATAAAATTTTAATGTTCTTTTTTTTCATCACGGACACGATTATACGTTTCGGGAGTAAAGGTAGAGATAAATCAAAACGTTTAGATATGTTAACTATAATTTAATGTAGTAACAATTTGGTAATAATTACAAAACAAAATGCTAATACACAAGTAACACCTCCTTTACAATGTCGTGGTTACTTTGCAAAAAATAAAGAACAGAATAATGAAATTTAAATTATCCTTAATTGTATTGCTAATAAGTGTGCTTGGATTTGCTCAAAACAAAGGGACAATAACAGGTATTCTTACTGATAAAGAAATGAATAATGAGCCATTGCCATTTGCTAATGCAGTAATAAAAGGAACTACAACTGGAACTACTACTGACGAAAATGGAAAATATACGTTTAATGTTGCTTCTGGTGATTATGTTATCCAATTTAGTTTTATTGGCTATGAAAATGCGGAGGAAAAAATAACAGTTATAGCAGGCGAAACCATAACAATAAACAAGGCATTGGGTTCAGGAAGCTACCAATTGCAAGATGTAGTTGTGCAAGCTCAAGCAAATAAAGAAAAAGAAACAGCATTGTTGACGGAACAAAAAAATGCGGTTGAAATTAAACAAAGTATTGGTGCACAAGAGATGTCCAGAAAAGGTGTTAGTGATGTTGAAGAAGGTTTAACTAAAATAAGTGGTATTACAAAAGTAGAGTCGAAAGGGTTGTTTATTCGCGGATTAGAAGACCGTTACAACAATTTGTTAATAAATGGATTAGCTGTTCCTTCAAACAGTCCGTTTAAAAAGATTATTCCTTTGGACCAATTTCCTACTGATGTTGTTGGTTATATGGATGTTTACAAAACTTTCAATCCCGATATTTATGGCGATTTTGCTGGAGCAACAATTGATGTAACAACAATTCAACCATCTGAAAGTAAAACTAAATTGACTTATGGTGTTGGCTATACCACTAACAATAATTCAAGTGATTTTTTAATTTCATCTGATGCCGATAATACGAAAAGTTTTTTTGGATTTGGTGGTCAGGAGCGAAAACTTCCTTCCTCCTATGGCGCAATTCCTAATGGAAAAATAGCAAATGATTATAATTCTACTTGGAATGTTGAAAAAACTAAATCGCCACTAAATACTAGCTTTGGCGCCACACATTCTGGTAGGTTTTATGTAGGAAAAAGTAAAAATAAGCTGAACTATGTGTTTTCAACAAACTTTGATAATACCTATCAAGTTAGAGAAGGTGTAGATAGAACTTTTTCGCAAGGTCAAGGAATTTACGATAATAATCTAGTAAAAAAAGCCTATAGGTTCAAAACTCAAGCATCTACACTTGTTGGATTAAACTATAAAACGGATAGAATGAAATTGTTTTACACTGGCTTTTATTTAAAGTCTACTGAAAATCTTATCCAAGACCAAGTTGGTTACACAAGAACAGCTGTCGACAATCCGAATGAATTTATTCGATTAAATCAATACGAACAATCAGATTATTTTGCCAATCAGTTTTTTGGAAATTATAAAATTACTGCCGATGACAAACATTCTGTAAATGGTGGAATATCTTATACAAGAACAAAATACAGTCAACCTGACAGAAAATTTATTACAGGAACAAAAATTAGCGATACGGAAATCAACACACAATACGGAAGCAACAATTTACTTCGTCAATTTTTCAATATTGACAATAACTTCCACATGTCTGGAAACCTAGAATACAACTATAAATTCGGCAAAAAAGAAGCTGCAAAAAACAAATTATCCTTTGGATATAGCGGTTTTGCAGAATATGTGGTTTCTAAGTTCCGATTTACTTTTGGAGTACCAAATTCTGGAGCAACAGCTTATAATGTCATAGTGAACGACATTAATTCGTCCATACAAAATGACATTGATAATAATTTTATTTCGTTCACTGAACAATCAACTGCTGAGTGGAAAACCAAAGTATTTCAGAGAGCTGATGGTTTTTATTCTAAATTATTATTGAATATTTCCGAAAAATTAGAAATGAATATTGGCGTTAGAGCCGAAAATACTATTAGAGAATATAAATTCAAATCAATTGTTGATCCTATTTCAAATCCATACAGAAAAAAAACCAACGAAAATTTATATATTTTACCCTCTATAAACTTAAAATATACAACCTCTGAAACAAGCAATTTACGTTTTGCATCCTCTAAAACTTATACTAAACCCGTACTTTTTGAAAGTTTAGACATCAATTTAATTAATGCTGACGGAACAACGGAAAGAGGAAATTCAAATATAGAAAATAGCGAAAACTATAATACCGATTTGAAATTCGAGATATTCCCAACAAAAAACGAATTATTTGCTGCCACCCTATTTGCAAAATACATTGACCAACCTATAGAAAGAACAATTCAAGCAAGCGCAACAGGAAGCGGACAAACAATTACTTATTTCAATAATAAAAGTGCAACATTGTTTGGTGCAGAATTTGAACTTCTGTTGCAATTAAGTCGACTTAACAAAAGCCTAGAAGGATTTTCTTTTGGTTTCAACACTTCCTTAATGATAACTGAAGCAGAAGTTGATAAAAACAGAGATGGCTATTTTGACACTTTCGAAAAAAGAAATTTACAAGGAGCTTCTAACTGGTTGGTCAACTCTGATTTAAAATATGAATTTGATTTAAGCTCCAAATGGAAAAACACAACATCATTAGTTTACAGTGTTTATGGCGAAAGAATTTATGCCGTTGGTGTTGCTGGAAATGACCACATCTACGAAAAACCGTTTCACAAGCTAGATTTTGTTTGGGGAAGTACTATCAATAAAAAGTGGGATGTGAAATTCTCAATTGATAATATCCTAAATCCATTTTACAAAAGGGAATTAGGCGATAAAAGCGAAATCAATATAGACGAAACTTCGCTACTTTTACAAAGTTATAAACGAGGAGTAGGCTTTTCAACAAGCATATCGTATACATTCTAATAAGAATAAAAAGAGCTCTAAAAAGAGCTCTTTTTTTATTCATAATTACGAAACATTTATTTTACAATTAAATGATTTTCCAATAACTTTTATATAACGATAAGCAAACATTTAAAACAAACACCCGCTTTACATTTGTTAAAACTATAAAACACAATTTAAAATGAAAAAATTACTTTTAAGCGTAACAATTTTAGCTTCTTTGTTTACAGGATGTTCTACAGACGACGACGAAGGAACTCTTCAACCAGTTGAAGGAGAACTTACAGGTTCAATTACTACCAACCAAACATTCGCTTTTGGAAATTACACTCTGAACGGAATTGTTACTATTGAAAATGGCGTAACAGTTACTTTCGATGCAGGTTCTACAATAACTGCAAACGCTGCAAATGGAGTGGATGCTATCGTGGTTAAAAACGGCGGAAAATTAATCATGAACGGGACGGCTTCACAACCAATCGTATTAACTGAACCATCAGCTACCGCTGGATCTTGGGGCGGAATAATCATGTATGGTGATGCTCCTATAAATGGTGCTGGTGGAGTAACTACCAAAACTTCTGAAGATGGTTTGAACTTATCTTATGGCGGTACAAATGCAGCTCACAATGGTGGAACTTTACGTTATGTTAGAGTTGAATATGCAGGCAAAAAAATTACTGATGGAACAAGTGAAATGAATGGTTTTTCATTCTATTCAGTAGGTTCTGGAACAACTTTAGATCATTTGGTTTCCTATAAAGGTGCTGATGATGGTTATGAGTTTTATGGCGGAACAGTGAGCGCAACAAATTTAATTTCTTATGGAAATTTCGATGACTCATTTGACTGGCAAGATGGTTGGAAAGGTCAAAACAATTCAAACTGGTATGCATACCAAGTAGGAACAGGAAATTTTGGAATGGAAATCGAAGCATCAAATAACAACAATGCCTTTTGGCCAGTTATTTCAAATATCACTTTGACAAGAGCAGCTGGAACTATTACAGAAGGCGGATCATCTGCTGCAGAATATGATGCAATTCAATTCAAAAAACAAGGAAATGGTGATTTTTCAAATATTGTAATTTCAGGATATACTACAGCTGGATCAACTGCCGTAAGAATTCAAGATGCCGGAACAAACAATGACCAAGTTAATGCCAACAAAATCAAATTAACTTCAATGAAGATTAACGATGGAACATCACAATATTTAGGCGCTGGAACATTGGCCGTGAGCTTTCCAACAGGACAATTCACAACAAGCGATTCAGCAACAGGCGCTAACTTATCAAGCGGTGTTTGGGCAACTGTAAATGGTGTTAATTTACTTCCGTAAGTAATCAAAATAATTTAGCTTTAAAAAACTCCTTCAAAATATGAAGGAGTTTTTTTTGGTACACTATTTGAAATAATATTTGTATCTTTACAAAACAATTTGAAATGATGGCAAAAAACTACTTTTATATAATCCTCTTATCGGTTTTGTTCTTCTCTGCAAGCACCTTTGCTCAAGAAACTAAAACACAGTCTAAAACACAAGACACCGCTATTGACGGCTTGAGTTTTTATCCAAACCCTGTGAGCAATGGCAAGATATACATTACTTCAAAATCTTCCTTAGACAAAGAAGTTGCCATTTTTGACGTGCTTGGAAAAAAAGTATTACAAACAGTAATAACTTCAAAAGAACTTAACATTGCCACTATTCCCTCTGGAGTTTACATTATTAAAATCCGTGAAGGGGAAGCTACAGCAACTAGAAAACTTATTGTTAGATAGTTATTAAACAATTTCTGTTATAAATTTAACCTTTTTTTTACGCGCAATTTTTTGACAAACAATAATTGTGCTTATATTTGCAAACTAAATTAATTTAAAAAAATGAAAAAACTTTACACTTTATTATTGTCTCTATTGACAATAACTCTTTCACTAGCTCAAGCAACAGACCCTTTTTTAGGAACAGGTTCTTTAAACGCAAATGGCTGGACAACTCATAGTGGTGCAACTCCAGGTCAACAAACAATCGTTGCTGGTTCACTATCTTATCCTGGATTAACTTCTTCAGGAAATAGAACACAAATAATTGCAGGTAACTCTGAAGATGTTAATCTGGCTTCTGCTGCTGATATTACTGGTGTTGCTTATTATTCAGCTTTAATTAATCTTCCAAATGCTGCTGGATTAGCTTTAAACACTGATGCTACAGGAAATTATTTCCTTATGTTTGCTTCTACCTCTGGAGCAACACTTGTTACGGGTTTTTATGGCAGAGCTTATGTTAGAGCAGGAAGTACTGCCGATACTTTTAACTTAGGTGTATGGAATACTTCTAATGCTACTGGTGGAACTGGTACTCCATTGTATATTCCAACAGATTTTGCAATCAATACAACTTATTTCATAGTTATGAAATATGACTTTACAACGAATACAGCTAGTATTTGGGTAAATCCTGCTTTAAATGGTGCAGAAACTGCTCCAACTTTAACAAACGGAACTGGAACTACTGTTGCTCCAACACAAATTAAAAGTATTGCTATCAGACAAGCTGGTAACGCTACTGCTGGAACAGGAAATATTGATATTGATGACGTTAGACTTGGTTCAACATGGGCATATGTAACTACGGGAACATTGAGAAATAATCAAAATACAATATCTGGTTTAAGAGTTTATCCTAACCCAGTTAGTAATGGAACTTTATTCATTGATACTGATGCTAATGCTGAAAGAACAGTTACTATTTTTGATGTTTTAGGTAAAAAAGTAATCAACACTACTACTTCTAGCAATGCTATTAACGTTAGCAATTTAAACAATGGTGTTTATATTGTTAAAATTACTGAAGAAGGAAAAACTGCTACAAGAAAATTAGTTATCAAATAATTACTTTTCCGCATATCAAAAAGCCCTGACGTAAGTTAGGGCTTTTTTATTTTCCTTACTTTTGCTCAAAATTCATTCCTTGATTGACCCACAAGACATATTCACGATTTCTTCTCAAAAGCAATTTGAAAAAATAGCGCTTAAAGTTTTTCGTTACCAATACGAAAACAACTTGGTCTATCATGAGTTTTGTGATTTTTTAAATACCGATGTTCAAAAAGTAAAATCATTAACCCAAATTCCGTTTCTGCCTATACAATTTTTTAAAAGTCACAATGTCGTTTCTAATATTAATGACATTCAAGAAACCTTTACCAGTAGCGGAACAACCGGAATAATAACAAGCAAGCACTTGATTACCGATGTTTCACTCTACGAAGAAAGCTACCGCAACGCATTTTCGGAATTCTATGGTGATATAGAAAATTATGCGGTTTTGGCCTTGCTTCCATCCTATTTAGAGCGTCAAGGTTCATCTTTGATTTATATGGTGAAAGATTTGATAACGCTTACAAACAATGCTAACAGCGGTTTCTATTTACACAATTACGATGAATTGATTTCCAAATTAATTGAATTAGATTCTTCAGGGCAAAACGTAATTTTAATTGGCGTTACTTATGCATTATTAGATTT
Source organism: Flavobacterium sp. (assembly GCA_044377655.1). Classification (GTDB taxonomy): domain Bacteria; phylum Bacteroidota; class Bacteroidia; order Flavobacteriales; family Flavobacteriaceae; genus Flavobacterium. The sequence continues at coordinate 5,669 of JBILYQ010000006.1, read as the reverse complement.
AATTGAAAAGCAAAATTTCCAATTAAAAAATACCATTATCATGGAAACTGGCGGAATGAAAGGCAAACGCAAAGAAATGATTCGTGAAGAATTACACGAAATTCTCTGTAAAGGTTTTGGTGTTTCGAGCATTCATTCCGAATATGGCATGACCGAACTTTTATCGCAAGCTTATTCCTTGGGCAACGGAATATTTGAATGTCCAAACTGGATGAACATTCTCATCCGCGACACCGAAGATGCTTTGTCCTTCGTTGCCACTGGAAAAACTGGCGGAATTAACGTCATCGATTTGGCGAACATCAATTCGTGCTCGTTTATTGCTACACAAGATTTGGGCAAAAAATACCCTAACAATTCCTTTGAAGTTTTAGGCCGATTTGACAATTCCGATATTCGCGGTTGCAATTTAATGGTTTTGTAATAAAGTTAATAATTTGTTGTTTTTAATAAAAACCATCTTCATAAAATGTTTTAATTATAGGTTGATTTACGTAAAATAGAAATCAACTTCAATGAGTAATTCCAATAAAAAACCGCAAATACACAGAAATTAAATTTGTGAATTTGCGGTTTGAAACAGTATTCAATTCCTTAAACTACTCTAATTATAAAATAATTTTTCTTGCCACTTTGCAATAGCACAAACTGATTATTGATTAAATCGCTTGAAGCCAATTGAAAATCTTCTGTGACTTTAGCTTTGTTTACTGAAATAGAATTTGCGGCCAAAGCACGTCTCGCTTCGCCATTGGATTTTAAAAACCCTGATTTTTCGTTTAAAACAGAGACAATATCTAATCCGATTGCAATATCATTTCTTGAAATTTCCGCTTGCGGAACGCCATCAAAAACTTCCAAAAAAGTCGATTCATCAAGTTGCTTTAAATCCTCGGCAGTAGCATTTCCAAACAAAATATTAGATGCCTGAATGGCTTTCTCCAACTCATCTTTTCCATGAACAAGCGTTGTTACTTCTTCTGCCAATCGTTTTTGTAAAATACGTAAATGGGGCGCTTGATGATGTTCTGAAATCAAAACCTCAACAGTGTTTTTATCTAAAAATGTGAAAATCTTGATATATTTTTCAGCATCAACATCGGTAGTATTTAACCAAAATTGATAGAATTTGTAAACAGAAGTTTTATCGGCAGTCAACCAAACGTTTCCGCCTTCTGATTTTCCAAATTTTGAGCCGTCAGCTTTAGTTATCAATGGACAAGTCATTGCAAAAGCTTTTGCGCCTTCGCCGTTCATTCGTCGTACTAATTCCGTTCCTGTTGTGATATTTCCCCATTGGTCAGAACCGCCCATTTGCAACAAACAATTATAAGTTTTGTACAAATGATGAAAATCGTATCCTTGAATTAATTGATACGTAAACTCGGTGAAACTCATTCCTTCGCCTTCGGCAGACAAACGTTTTTTAACCGAATCCTTTGCCATCATGTAGTTTACGGTAATGCGTTTTCCCACATCGCGCGCAAAATTGATAAAAGAGAAATCTTTCATCCAATCGTAGTTGTTTACCAAAATTGGTGCATTGGCCGCTTTGGAATTAAAATCCAAAAAACGAGATAAAACCGCTTTAATACCAGCAACATTTTTCTCTAAAGTAACTTCGTCAAGCAAATTTCTCTCGTCCGATTTTCCAGATGGATCGCCAATCATACCGGTTGCGCCACCAACTAAAGCAATAGGTTTATGTCCAAATTTTTCTAAATGAACCAACAAAATAATTGGCACCAAACTTCCAATATGCAATGAATCTGATGTTGGATCAAAGCCAATATAGGTGGTTGTCATTTCTTTTAAAAGTTGCTCTTCTGTTCCGGGCATAATGTCGTGAACCAATCCACGCCATTGTAATTCTTCTACCAAATTCTTCATATTCTCAACAAATTTGAGCAAAGATAACAATTCAAGAAGCATTTGCAATTGCAAAGACGAATCTGATTAGTAAAACAAAAAAAAACAAAATTCATACTTCATAATTCGTAAATTAGCCTCATGGTTTTAGTTACAGGTGGAACAGGATTAGTCGGTGCTCATTTATTGCTTCTTTTGGCAACTACAGAAGAATCTGTTAGAGCAATTTACAGAAAAAAAGAGTGTATTGAGAAGACAAAATCACTTTTTCGCCTTATGGACAAAGAGCCATTATTTGCGAAAATAGAATGGCTTGAAGGTAACATTCTCGATATTCCATCGTTAGAAATTGCCTTTCAAAACATTGATTACGTTTACCATTGTGCAGCTGTAATTTCGTTTGACCCAAATGATGAAGACCTCTTGCGCAAGACCAATATTGAAGGAACGGCAAATATTGTCAATTTCTGCATTGCCAAAAACATCAAAAAACTTTGCCATGTAAGTTCAATTGCTGCGCTTGGTCATTTAAAAGAATACGAAACCACTATAACGGAAGAAACCGAATGGAATCCTGAAGAATCGCATAGTGATTATGCCATTTCTAAATATGGCGCAGAAATAGAAATTTGGCGCGGACAGCAAGAAGGTTTGGAAGTGATAGTAGTAAATCCCGGCGTAATTCTTGGTGCTGGATTTTGGAATCAAGGCAGCGGCAAGTTTTTTACTGCGGTACAAAAAGGATTCCCATTTTACACTTTAGGAACTTCGGGCTACATTTCTGTTTTTGATGTTGTGAAAAGTATGTACCAATTAATGAAAAGCCCAATTCATGGGGAACGTTTTATTCTGATTTCCGAAAATCTCACTTTCAAAGAAGTTATTTATTCTATTGCAGAAAATTTAAACTCCCAAAAACCAAATTGGGAATTGAAACCATGGATGACCACTATTGGATGGAGAATTGACTGGTTGCTTTCTACTATTTTCAGAAGCAAGCGTAGGTTGTCCAAATATTCGGCAAATTCATTGCACTCAGAAGATTTTATTTCCAACGATAAAATAAAAAATGCTTTGAATTTTAAGTTTCAAAACATAGATTCTGTTATTGCAGAAGTAGTTAGTTTAGAGAAAAAAATAATTATTTAATTTGTGGTTCGTCAGGATTAAATTTACTTGATGTAACATTTGGTAATACCTTCTCTCCCTTTTTTTTCATTATTTTTTCAACATTTTCATTCTCTCTATCCAATCTTAATTTTACTCTTTCAAACATTTTTTTATAGCTCTCTACATCCGAGGCAAAATACCTGTTGTTTTGTGCAAATTGCACACTATCTATTTTATACTTTTTATAAATATACTTACTTGCGTTAATGGTGTTGTCAGAGGTAGAAATATTTTGAGTTTTGATGGCTTCCAGAAGCGATAAATCATACAATATATCAACCATTACATCCTCACTGATTTCCTTTCTAGGTTTTTCAACGATGGAATTTTGGCATCCAAAAAGTGTAAGTGTTGAGGCAATACAAATGCCTACTATAATTTTTTTCATTTTCATGCAGATTTAATTTTCTGGATTTATCATCTATCAAAAAGCATACGCATTCCAGCACGGATATTCTTCACTTTAAAATTTTGATATACCAATTGACCATTAACAAAAGTATGGGAAATTCTCGATTTGAAATTATATCCTTCAAAGGGAGACCAACCACATTTATATAAAATATTTTCTTTTTTAACATTCCACGGTAATCCAGCATTTATAATAACTAAATCGGCATAGTAGCCCACTTTTATAAATCCGCGCTTCTCAATTTTGAAAATCTTTGCGGGATTGTGGCACATTTTTTCAACTATCTTCTCAATGGAAATTTTCCCTTGATGGTAGGCTTCAAACATTGCTACAACAGCGTGTTGAACTAATGGTCCGCCAGACGGCGCCTTTAAATAGGATTGGTTTTTTTCTTCTAAGGTGTGTGGTGCATGATCAGTAGCGATAACATCAATTCTGTCATCTAACAAAGCTTCCCAAAGCGCTTTCCTGTCATTCTTGGTTTTAACTGCTGGATTCCATTTGATAAGATTTCCTTTAGTTTCATAATCTTCGTCAGAAAACCAAAGATGATGAATACAAACCTCGGCGGTGATTTTTTTATCTTCCAAAGGGATTTTATTGGTAAACAAATCTAACTCTTTTGCAGTCGAAATATGAAAAACATGCAATCTTGCTCCGGTTCTCTTAGCTAATTCAATAATTTTTACTGTTGATTTGTAACAAGCTTCTACACTTCTAATTTCGGGGTGAAATTTAACTGGTATGTCATCTCCAAATTGCAATTTGTATCTTTCTAAATTCTCCTTTACAGTAGTTTCATCTTCACTATGAACAGCAATAAGCAATTTGGTGCTAGAAAATATTTTTTCTAATGCTTCCGAACTATCTACAAGCATATCTCCCGTTGAAGAGCCAAGGAATAATTTTAACCCAGCCACATTTTTTGGGTTAGTTTTTAGAATTTCTTCCAAATTATCATTTGTTCCGCCCATCATAAACGAATAATTGGCATAGGAGTTTTTGGCAGCAATTTGATATTTTTCCTCTAATAATTCTTGAGTAATTGCATTTGGAATAGTATTGGGTTGCTCAATATAGGAAGTAATTCCGCCTGCAACAGCTGCTCTACTTTCGGAAACAATATCGCCTTTGTGTGTTAATCCAGGTTCCCGAAAATGTACTTGATCATCAATAGCGCCAGGAATTAAGTAATTCCCTTCGGCGTCAATAATTTTACAACTAGCGAATTTAGGACTTATATTATCTGCAATTTCAACAATAAATTCATTTTCAATCAAGATATCGCCTTCAAAAATTCTGCCTTCGTTTACAATCTTAGCATTCTTTATTATAACAGTATTCATGTTTTGCCTTTTATAATCGATTAAAAAATTTCCTTATTCTTAGAGAAATAACACCAAAAATAGCTTCTTTAATAATTGAACCGCTCATTTTAGATTGTCCTTTAGTTCTATCCGTAAAAATTACGGGTACTTCCTGAATATTAAATCTTTTGGCATATGCCCTATATTTCATTTCAATCTGAAATGCGTAGCCTATGAATTTTATCTTATCTAAATTTATATTCTCGAGCACTTCTCTTTTATAGCAAATAAAACCTGCTGTAGCATCGTGGATTTTCATTCCTGTTATCATTCTAACATATACAGAGGCAAAATAGGACAATAAAACCCTGCTCAATGGCCAGTTAACAACATTTACACCGGTAACATATCTTGATCCAATTGCTAAATCGGCGCCATTAAAATGGCAAGCGTCGTATAGTTTTTCTAAATCATTAGGATTATGTGAAAAATCGGCATCCATTTCAAAAATATATTCATATTTATTTTTCAAAGCCCACAGAAATCCATGAACATATGCTGTGCCCAAACCCGCTTTCTTAGTTCTCTTTTCTAAATGCAATTGCGATTGAAATTCATTTTGCAATTCCATGACCTTTTCATATGTCTTGTCGGGCGAATTATCATCTACTATTAAAATGTGAAACGGTTTATGCAACGAAAACACCGCTCTGACGATACCTTCAATATTTTCAATTTCGTTGTAAGTTGGAATAATTACAATACCGTGGTTCATATTTAACAGATAAATTCATTGCAAAAATAAACTTTTTATCAGTGTTGTATCTTAATAATTTTATAATAATTTAAGAAATAAAGATATGTGTTGAATTTCACTATTTATTAGTGTTGCCCTTTATGTGACAGCAGAA
>JBILYQ010000120.1:0-6778 GCA_044377655.1 Flavobacterium sp. | reverse complement strand
AACTGCTTATTTTATTTGCGATGACTTTGAAGATGATGTTTTTATTCCAACCAATAATTTAAATCATGCTTTAGATAAAGACACGGTAAAAGTATACGTTTACAATAGAAGAAGCGGAAAAAAACCAGAAGGTGAGGTTATTGAAGTACTAGAGAGAAACAAAACAGAGTTTGTTGGTGTAATTGATATTCAAAAGAATTTTGCTTTTGTTACTACCGCTAATGCAAAAATGTATACTGATATTTTTATCCCAAAAGATAAAATTGGCGATGCAGAACAAGGCGATGTTGTTATTGCTAAAATTGAAGATTGGCCAAAAAAAGCAGATAGTCCTTTTGGAGCTGTTATAAAAGTTTTAGGAAAACCTGGAGAACATGATACAGAGATTCATGCTATTTTAGCTGAATATGGATTACCATATGATTTTCCAATAGAGGTGGAAGTTTTTGCTCAAAAAATTGATACTTCCATTCACGAAAGCGAAATTAAAAATCGTCGCGACATGCGCGATACATTAACTTTTACTATTGATCCAAAAGATGCTAAAGATTTTGATGATGCATTGTCCTTTAAAAAATTAGAAAATGGTAATTATGAAATTGGAATTCATATTGCCGATGTTTCACATTATTTACAAGAAGGAACTATTCTTGATGATGAGGCTTATAAACGAGGAACATCCGTTTATTTAGTTGATAGAGTAGTACCAATGTTACCAGAGGTCTTGTCAAATTTTGCTTGTTCATTACGACCAAATGAGGAGAAATATACATTCTCTGCCATTTTTGAAATCAACGAAAAAGCAACAGTTATTAATCAATGGTTTGGAAGAACCATTATTAATTCAGACCAACGATTTTCGTATGAAGAGGCGCAGGTTATTATTGAAACAAAATTGAATACTATTCCAGCAGAAATTTCATTAACAGGAAAGGATTTTATTGCCTCCGATGAAGTTACAGAAGCTACTTTAAAATTAGATTATTTAGCTAAAATTCTTCGCAGAAACCGAATGAATGAAGGCGCTATTTCATTTGATAAAGTGGAAGTAAAATTCAATTTAAATGATGCCGGCGAACCAGAAGGTGTTTACTTTAAAATATCAAAAGATGCGAATCATTTGATTGAAGAATTTATGCTTTTAGCCAATAGAAAAGTAGCGGAATATATTGGAAAACAAAAGAAAACATTTGTTTATAGAATTCATGATGAGCCGAATGAGGATAAACTAATCAATCTTCAAACAATAATCTCAAAATTTGGATATTCAATTAATTTTAAATCCAAAGCCGATATTTCAAAATCATTAAATGCTTTATTGAACGACGTTGTAGGTAAAAAAGAACAGAATTTAGTCGATACCTTAACCATACGAAGTATGAGTAAGGCTAAATATTCAACAGAAAATATTGGTCACTATGGACTAGCATTTGATTATTATAGTCATTTTACTTCGCCAATTAGACGTTATCCAGATGTAATGGTACATCGATTACTTCAATATTATTTGGACGGCGGAAAATCGGTAGATTCAGAAGTTTATGAAGAAAAATGTGGACATTCATCTAACATGGAAGGTTTAGCAACCAATGCCGAAAGGGATTCTATTAAATACATGCAAGTGAAATACATGCAAGACCATAAAGAAGAAGAGTTTTTAGGGGTCATTTCTGGTGTTACTGAATGGGGAATTTATGTTGAAATTATAGCTAATAAATGCGAAGGAATGTGTAGAATTCGTGAAATAAAAGATGATTATTATACATTTGATGAAAAGCAATATGCTCTTGTTGGTGCCGTTTCCCATACTACTTTGCAATTAGGAGACGAAGTTTTTGTTAAAGTAAAAAATGCTGACTTAGTTAAGAAACAATTGGATTTTCACTTTATTAGAAAAAACGAACAATAATCAAAATCATGAATAAAATAGTACTTGTTATTGCATTATCATTTACTCAATTTGGATTTTCTCAAGTTGAAAAAAAAGTTGGCGATTTTAATAAAGTTACCACATTTGATAAAATTGATGTTTTACTAATTCCTTCCAAAGAAAACAAAGTTATCTTAAATGGAATGGATTCCAACGAAGTGGAACTTGTTAATAAAAATGGCGAATTAAAAATAAGAATGCCTTTAACAAAATTATTAAAAGGAGATGCGATTTCTGCAACGGTTTATTACGTAAAAATTGATGCAGTTGAAGCTAATGAAGGATCAAGAATAGCAAGTGACGCTGTTCTTGAAAGCCTCTCTTTTGACATTATTGCTAAAGAAGGATCAGAAATAAAACTCAAATTAGAGACTCAAAGATTAAAAATAAAAGTAACAAATGGTTCAAAAATACATTTGGAAGGAAAAGCTCAAAACCAAGACATTTTAATCAATTCAGGAGGGATTTATAAAGCAGAAAAATTAATTTCCAGCCAAATCATCATAACCGCTAATGCTGGAGGCGAAGCCACAATTTTTGCGACAGATTTTGTAGATGCAAAAGTTAGGGCTGGCGGTAACATTATCATTTTTGGTAAACCTAAACAAATAGATCAAAAAGTTATTGCAGGTGGAAGTATTCAAGAATCTAAGAAATAATTGTTTATTTTTGATTTTTCCAAGTTAAAACAAATACATGCTTCAAGATATTTTTTCAGGAATCCCACTAGGAATTTTTCTTAGTTTCATGATTGGTCCTGTTTTTTTTGTACTTCTAGAAACCAGCGCTGTAAAAGGATTTAGAGCCGCTTTTGTGTTTGATTTAGGTGTTGTTTTAGCAGATATTGTCTTTATTTCGATAGCGTATTTCAGTAGTTACCGATTAATTCAAAGTATAAAAAACGATCCAGCCATTTATATTTTTGGAGGTATATTAATGTTAACCTATGGCATAATCTCTTATTTAAAAATAAAAAAAGCAACCAAAAAACTTGACGAAAATGTAATTGAAGAAATCAAGAAAAACAATTACTTAAATCTATTCATCAAAGGTTTTTTATTAAATTTTATCAATGTGGGTGTTTTACTATTTTGGTTTTTAATATTAATAACCTTTGGGCCAAAATTGCAATTAGATTCTTCAAGAATGCTCGTTTTTTTCTCAACAGTCATAGGAACATATTTATTGGTAGATACAGGTAAAATAGTATTAGCTAAACAATTAAAGAACAAAATGACACCTGTGAATATCCTTAAAATAAAAAAAACAATAAGTATTTTATTAATTATTTTTGGTATGACATTGATGTTTCAAGGATGGTTTCCAAACGATAATAAATTAGCAAAAAAAGTTTTTGATAAGATTGATAGATAGAAATATTTTATTTTGCTTTTAAATTTAAAATAATATGTTACTTTTGCTTTCCGTTAAATAAACGGCGTCGTGGCCGAGCGGCTAGGCTGGGCTCTGCAAAAGCTCCTACTCCGGTTCGAATCCGGACGATGCCTCTAAAACCTTCAAAGAAATTTGAGGGTTTTTTTGTTTTACATTTTTAGAAAAAATTAAATAAAGAGATGTTCGAATCCGGACGATGCCTCTAAAACCTTCAAAGAAATTTGAGGGTTTTTTTGTTTTACATTTTTAGAAAAAATTAAATAAAGAGGTGTTCGAATCTTGACGATGCCCCTAAAACTTCAAAGAAATTTGAGGGTTTTTTTATTTTGAATTTTTAGAAAAAATTAAATATTTGGAATTAAAAATTGGCACTTTTAATATTGGAATTGTTTTATAACGAACTAGTTTCTGTACTCTTCCATTTCTATAGTAACCGCTTCAACATCTCCTCCAATAGGGGGATTTAATTTAGACACATCGAGCAAAATTCTGGAAATTGAGGGTATTTCTGCAAAAACTCTAGTGATAATTCTGTGGGCAACATGCTCTAATAATTTAGAACGAATGTCCATTTCTTCTACCACTATTTTGTTTAAAAGTACATAATCAACCGTGTCTTTTAATTCATCGGATAGCGATGATTTCCTTAAATCTGTTTTAACCTCCAGATTGACTAAGTAATCAGACCCAATTATACTTTCCTCTTCCAAACAACCGTGAAAAGAATAGGTTCTAATGTTTTGAAGTTTTATTGTTCCCATGGTTATTGAATTTATTGATTTGGTGTTGAATTTATTTTATAAAAGTACAAAATATTTATTTTTCCCAATGAAATCAAAATAACCAAATCATCAAATGAACAAATAACCAACAATTTTAATAACTTTGCGCTTCAAAATTTTGATTATGTCAACCGAAGAAAAGTCACTCAATTTTATAGAACAAATCATCGAAGAAGATCTTAAAAACGGTCTTTCTCAAGATAAATTACGGTTCCGTTTTCCTCCCGAACCTAATGGCTATTTACACATTGGACATGCAAGTGCAATTGCCCTAAATTTTGGTTTAGGAATTGATTACAAAGCACCTGTTAATTTACGTTTTGATGATACAAATCCTGCCAAAGAGGAGCAAGAATTCGTTGATTCTATTAAAAGAGATGTTTTATGGCTTGGTTATGAATGGTCTGAAGAACGTTACGCCTCCGATTATTTTCAACAACTATATGATTGGACCATCGATTTTATCAAAAATGGAAAAGCTTACGTGGATAGTCAATCTTCTGAAGAAATTGCTCACCAAAAAGGAACTCCTTCTACAATTGGAACAGATAGTCCTTTTAGAAATCGTTCTGTAGAAGAAAATTTGGAACTTTTTGCAAGAATGAAAAGTGGAGAGTTTTCAGAAGGAGAACATATTTTAAGAGCAAAAATTGACATGAAATCAACTAATATGTTGATGCGTGATCCAATTATGTATCGAATTCTTCACAAACACCATCATCGAACAGGAAATGATTGGTGTATTTATCCAATGTATGATTGGGCTCATGGCGAAAGTGATTATATTGAACAAATTTCTCATTCCTTTTGTACACTAGAATTTTTGCCACACAGAGAATTGTATGATTGGTTCTTGGACCAGATTTATGATGCTGGACAAATCCGACCAAAGCAAAGAGAGTTTGCTCGAAGAAATTTGAGTCACACGGTTGTAAGCAAAAGAAAATTGATGCAATTGGTAAAAGATAATCATGTAACTGGTTGGGATGATCCAAGAATGTCAACTATTTCTGGATTGAGAAGACGCGGATATACGCCAACTTCCATAAGAAATTTTGCGACCACTACAGGAATTGCCAAACGAGATAATTTGATTGATGTTTCGGTTTTAGAGTTTTGTATTCGTGAAGATTTGAATAAAATAGCTCCAAGAGTAATGGCTGTTTTAGATCCGGTAAAATTAGTAATTACAAATTATCCTGAAGAAAAGGAAGAATGGTTAGATGCAGAAAACAATCAAGAAGACGAAAGCGCAGGTTATAGAAAAGTACCTTTTTCAAGAGAATTATATATTGAAAGAGAAGATTTCTTAGAAGAAGCGCCAGCAAAATTTTTCAGATTAAGTTTGGGAAATGAAGTTCGTTTGAAAAACGGTTACATCATCAAAGGCGAAAGTGTAGTTAAAGATTCTTTAGGAAATATTACAGAAATTCACGTTACTTATGACACAGATAGTTTGAGCGGAAGCGGAACAGAAGCAAGTCAAAGAAAAGTTTCAGGAACATTGCATTGGGTTTCTATTTTACATGCTGTTGTAGCTGAAGTACGTCTTTATGACCGTTTGTTTATTGATGAAGCACCTGATACTCATAAGGAAAAAGATTTTTTAGAATTTGTAAATCCCGATTCTCTAAAGGTGGTAACAGGATTTGTAGAGCCAAGCTTATTGTCGGTCCAAAATGAAGATAAATATCAGTTCCAACGATTAGGTTATTTCACTGTTGATAAAGATTCTACAGTATCAAAATTAGTTTTTAATAGGACTGTTGGATTAAAAGATACTTGGGAAGAAAAAGGAAAAAAAGAAGCTAATTTATTGATGGCAATGCAAAAAGAAATCAATAAATATGTCAAAGAAAAAGATGATAATGTTGCTAAAATTATCCTACAGCCAATTATTGAAAATATAAAAAGTATTGATAATTATAGTTTAATTATTCAAACAATTATAAAGAATATAAAAAATGACAATACCGCTTTGTTGTTCTCAAATTTAATTTTGAAACATTCGGGTAAAGTAAATGCAAAAGATTTTGAAACCGAATTATTGACAAAATTATATGGAATGTCATTAAAAAGCCAATTGGCGGCTGTTCGTATTTTAGGAATTGAAAACTTAAAAAACGATTTAAATAATTTAAATCTTTTTCAAACGCAATTATCAGATTTGAAGGAATCGGAAAAAAACGAAAAAGTTTTGGCCTTGTTAAAATAATTGCAATCCGACAAAAATAGATTTTAAATATAAAAACCCGCAAATTTGTGGGTTTTTACTATTATTACAAAATTCTATTAGTCTTCATAAAACTATAGTTTTTTCTAATTAAAAACAACTTGTATACATTAAATTTAAGCTACAATTAAAATTTTAGCATCTATAATCACCTTTCTTACAAACAGATTTAAATAAGGCTTTTAAAATAAGTTTCGTTCTTTGATACTAACTTTTTCACTCATTAATTATAAATTTCGTAACTTTAAAAATATAAATTTTTTAGTTATGGCAAATAATAATGATAATGGATTTTTGGCGCTTTTAGTTGGTGCTGCTATAGGAGTGAGTCTTGGAATTTTATTTGCTCCTGATAAAGGTTCAAAAACTAGAGAAAAAATAAAAGATGGTTTTGAGGATGCGAAACGAAATTTAAAAAATAAATTTGAAAATGCTTCC
>JBILYQ010000118.1:0-6887 GCA_044377655.1 Flavobacterium sp. | reverse complement strand
TTAAACAAAACTGGTTTAAATTGAAACTGAATTTTTCATCAATTCCTTCTCCGTACGCTATTTGAAAGAAGCTACATAATTTTTTAAAAACTAAATTGAGGAATTCTTTGTCGGGCAAAACACTTAGAAATTGTGATTCCGCATGAATAATGTCTGAAGGATTGCAAAGCAAAACCGCAAATGCTTTTTCGCCATTTCTACCCGCTCTTCCTGCTTCTTGATAATAATTTTCCAAGTTGCTTGGCAAATGAATGTGGATGATTGTTTTAACATTGGCTTTGTCAATTCCCATTCCAAAAGCATTGGTTGCTACCATGATTTGTACTTTTTCTTTCATCCAAAGCTGCATGTGGTTTTCTTTGTCCTTTGGAGACAAACCGCCATGATAAAAAGTTGCTGTGAAACCTAAAGTCTCTAATTGTGAAACAGTATCCGAGCACGATTTTCTATTGGTTACATAAATAATGGATGGTTGTGGATTTTTACGAAGAATTTGCTCCATAAGATGTAGCTTGTCTTCCACTTCAAAAACCATGTAGGCAAGATTTTCTCTAGCAAACGATTTAGTGAAAATTGCGGGTTTGTTCAACTGCAATTGCAAAATTAAATCTTCCTGAACTCGATGTGTGGCGGATGCTGTCAATGCCAAAAAGGGAATTTTTGGGAAATGCTCTTTTAGTTTTGCGATTTTTAAATAAGCTGGACGAAAATCATGACCCCATTGCGACACGCAATGTGCTTCGTCAATGGCAATTAAATTGACAGGTAAATTCTTAATTCGCTCTAAAATCCAGTCGTTTTGCAGCCTTTCTGGCGAAAGATAAAGGAATTTATAGTTTCCGAATTGGCAATTGTCAAGCAGGTTGATGATTTCATCTTGATGGATTCCACCGGTCAAAGCAATGGCTTTAATGCCTCGACTTTGCAAGTTCTGTACTTGGTCTTTCATCAAAGCAATTAGGGGCGATATGACTAAACAAATACCCTCTTGAAGTAGAGCTGGAACTTGAAAACAGATTGATTTTCCGCCTCCAGTTGGCATAAGTCCAAAAGTGTCTTTTCCATCCAAAACCGATGCTATTATCTCTTCTTGCGGAGTTCTAAACGCATCATGTTTCCAGTACTGTTTTAGGATTTCTAATGGTTTAGACATTAATTGGCTTAAATATTTCGAAAAAAAAGTTAACTGTAATTTTCACAAAGTTACACAAATAAAACCTTTTGTGTGTTTAATGGGTTATTTCAATTCGTTTAATATGAAAAGAATACGTTCCTCTACGGTACCTTTTGGAACCTCAATTAATTGGTAATTGTAAGTTTGATACGTTTCTTTAAGATGGTCAAAAATAAGTTTGGCTTGTTCATAGTTTTCATAACGCGCTTCATCACTGATGTAAATCTCCTGCCATGGTGGAAGAACAAACACTTTTGTATAACTATGTTCCTTACAGGCCGTGTCAAAAAAGGCGGGATAACTGTCGCCAATATAATGCATGTAAGCCAAAATATCTGGAATGCCACGATCAAGAAAAATAATCTCGCCTTGGTCTTGGTTGGCGCTATTGAATTGTTTTTTTCTTCCTTCAAGAAGTAATTCACTAAAAAGAAGTGGCTTTTCAAGGAAAAGTTGTTCAATGCCTTGTTTTTTAGCTTCAAGCGTTATTTGTCTTGAAATCTCTGGAAAGCACGAATAGCCTTGCTCGATGAGTCCGTCGATTATTGTTGTCTTTCCTGTTCCTGGTCCGCCAGTGATAACTACAAGTTCTTTTTTCAAATTTTTTTGAAATAAGGGGCAAATTTATTGAAACAATTTAGAATATTGAAAGTGTTTGCTGTTTTTATTTTTTGCTATTTTTTTTTAATTCCTAAATGCTAATTCTGAAATCTAAAATCAATACTGTATATTTGCTTTTATTTTATTAAAATGGATAAGAAAACAGTAGAATTTTACAATAGGTTGAAAGAAGAATTGAACAATACTTCGGAATGGCCGGGAGACTATTTGTTCAAATTTATTGTCCCTACTGATTCAAAAAAGATTGAAGAAATAGAAAATACATTTGATAATATGGGAGCAGTTATAAAAACCCATCAATCAAAAACTGCAAAATACACCAGCATTTCTATTAACGTAACTATGGAAAGTCCTGAATCTGTTGTTGAAAAATATATCGACGTTTCAACTATAGAAGGCATAATCTCATTATAATGACTGAAAAATATATCAAAGAAAATGCCAATGATGTTGTACATCACATGGAATATAATGCGGAACGGTCACATTTGATCATACCAGAATATGGTCGCCATTTGCAAAAACTAATTGATCAAGCAACGGCGATAGAAGATAGAGAAGAGCGTAATAAAGCGGCAAAGTATATTATACAAGTAATGGGAAGTTTGAATCCACACTTGCGTGATGTGCCTGATTTTCAGCACAAATTATGGGATCAGATTTTCATTATGTCTGATTTTAGATTGGACGTTGACTCGCCTTATCCAATTCCAACTCGCGAGGTTATCAATTTGAAACCTGACCGTTTGCCTTATCCTCAAAAAAATCCTAAGTATCGATTTTATGGCAATAATATCAAGTACATGATTGATGTAGCTGACAGCTGGGAGGAAGGCGAGATGAAAAGTGCCTTGATAAAAGTGATAGCCAATCATATGAAGAAATCTTATTTGAGTTGGAATAAAGACACGGTAAAAGACGATGTCATTTTTGAACATTTGCTAGAATTGTCGGAAGGAAAATTTAATTTGACGCAAAGCAGTGAAGAGTTACTAAATTCAACGGACTTGATGCGAATCAATAAAAAAATGTCCAACAAAAGCATGCCAATTGGTTTAAAACCAAAAATTATTAAAACAGGCAAACCAAAACCTTTCTTGAAAAATAATAATCAAAAATAAATTTAGTTTTCAAATACTAAATTTCAACTCATAATTCGTAAATCATACAATGGGAACTTTTAAAATTGAAGGTGGAATCCAATTAAAAGGAGATGTTACGCCACAAGGTGCAAAAAATGAAGCGTTACAAATTTTGTGTGCGGTGCTTTTGTCTCCAGAAAAAGTAACAATCAATAATATTCCTGACATTATAGATGTCAATAAACTTATCACTCTCTTAGGAAACTTGGGTGTAAAAATCCAAAAAAATGGTCCAGGTTCCCTCACCTTTCAATCGGACGATGTAAACATTGGATACCTTGAAACGGAAGCTTTCAAAAAAGAAGGCGGCTCACTTCGTGGTTCCATCATGATTGTGGGGCCACTTTTAGCACGATTTGGAAAAGGATATATTCCTAAACCAGGAGGTGATAAAATTGGTAGACGAAGATTGGATACCCACTTTGAAGGATTTATAAATCTTGGTGCAAAATTCCGTTACAATAGAGAAGACCATTTTTATGGTGTGGAAAACAAAGGCAAACTCAAAGGCGCACACATGTTGCTTGACGAAGCTTCTGTAACAGGCACCGCAAACATTGTTATGGCAGCCGTTTTGGCAGAAGGAATTACTACAATTTACAATGCAGCTTGTGAGCCTTATTTGCAACAATTGTGTAAAATGTTGAATTCTATGGGTGCAAAAATTACAGGTGTTGGGTCCAATTTATTGTCAATCGAAGGGGTTGATAGCCTTGGAGGTTGCGAACACAGAATCCTTCCCGATATGATTGAAATTGGAAGTTGGATTGGACTAGCGGCGATGACTAGAAGCGAAATCACGATAAAAAATGTAAGTTGGGACAATCTTGGAGTTATCCCAAATACGTTTAGAAAGTTAGGAATTACTCTTGAAAGAAGAGGGGATGATATTTATATACCTGCTCATAATGATGGTTATGAAATAAAAACTGATATTGATGGTTCCATTTTGACCATTGCAGATGCGCCTTGGCCAGGTTTTACACCCGACTTATTGAGCATCGTTTTGGTTGTGGCAACACAAGCGAAGGGCGATGTTTTAATACATCAAAAAATGTTTGAAAGCCGTTTGTTTTTTGTGGATAAACTGATTGATATGGGTGCGAAAATTATGCTTTGCGATCCACACAGAGCGGTGGTTATGGGACATAATTTCCAATCGCAATTGAAAGCAACCGTTATGAGTTCGCCAGACATTCGGGCAGGAATATCCTTGTTGATTGCGGCGCTTTCTGCAAAAGGAACTAGTACAATTCAAAATATTGAACAAATCGACAGAGGTTACGAACGCATTGACGAAAGACTTCGTGCTTTGGGAGCCAATATTGTTAGAGTTGAGTAACTATTATTTTAACTTTAGATACTAGATAATAAATAAATCCTGATGTTTTTTGCATTGGGATTTCCTTTTTTATATATGGAAACAACAATTCTTATTTTACTTTGCATTGCCGCTTTTTTAGCTGGATTTGTTGATGCTATTGTTGGCGGAGGCGGTTTGATTCAAACGCCAATAGCAATGATTTTATTACCCAATTTAGCGGTGGCGAATGTTGTCGGTTCGTTGAAAATACCAGCCTTTAGCGGAACTAGTTTTGCGGCCTTTCAATATTTGAAGAAAGTAACAATGAATTGGAGATTGCTTTGCTTGATGGCAATAATTGCTTTTTTAGCGGCTTTTTTGGGTTCTAATCTGTTGACTTTGGTGAGTAATGACTTCATGAAACCGTTATTGCTTGTTGTCCTTATAGGATTGGCAATTTATACGTTTGCCAAAAAAGATTTCGGGCAGCATCAAGATAAAATAGTAACCAAAAATAAACAGTTTTTCTATGCTATTTTGATGAGCGTTATAATTGGGTTTTATGACGGATTTATTGGACCTGGAACAGGTAGTTTTTTTGTCTTAGGATTTGTAGCCATTTTGGGTTTCGATTTTCTTCATGCTTCTGCCAATGCAAAAATGGTCAATCTTGCCACTAATTTAGGCTCGATTTGCCTTTTTATTTTTAAGGGAAAAATCATTTGGGCTATTGCTTTACCGATGGCGGTTTGTAATGCTTTTGGCGGTTGGCTTGGCGCAAAACTTGCCATAAAGAAGGGTAATGGTTTTATTAGAACCTTCTTTTTGATTGTGGTTGTCGCAACTTTATTGCGTTTTGGCTATGATGTTTTTTTTAAATAAAAGACACAAAAGTCAATTTCTTAAGTGCCTTTTTAAATTCTTTTACTCTAAAATGTTCAAGAATTTCAAGCCAAAAATAACGCCATCACCCTGATAACCGTTTTGATAGGAGCGGACGTAATCGACACGTAGCATTCTGAACTTTCCAAATCCTAAATTATCTAAACCAACGGTGAATTCTTGGTATGGTTTTCTTTCAGGAATTGCCAAATTATGAAACCCTAACACTAACTGGGTTTGTAATTTATTCAGCAATGGAATTTTATTCATTAAATAGCCTTTGTCATTGTGTTCAATGTGCGTTTCGAAATAACTATCGTTGGTGCTTGCTGTATAATATGGTAATAAATTGAACACGTTAGTATAACTTTCAGATTGACCAATGTGGGTTTGATTTCCGTTGAAATGCTTATAATCCACAAAAGAAATAGCGTCAGCATTGAAGAACTTTCCACCTCTGAGATTCATTTTCATTAACCCTTTGTTTCCAAGCGTTACCTCATACACAGCTCTTGCAGAAACTAAATCATATTCGTATTTTTTATCGCTTGCTGCAAATGTTTTTTCATATCCTACAGTAATTGTTGGATAATCATCATTGCCAATATTGAACTTTCCATCAGGTCGTTTCCAATATTGTTGTCCAAAGTTTATTCTAGCAAAAATTGCGGTTTTTACCACATTGTGTTTTTCAAAAGCAGGTGTAATTTCGTCGTTTGGAAACAATGGATTATTGGAAGAATACAAGTCATTATTCTTTAATGTTACATAATCGGTGGTGTTGAATAATGGTTTTCTTTCTGAATACTCAGCATTTGCACTCATATATAAACCGTTTATTACCTCACGTCCAAAATTGATAGAAGCAAAATTCTTTTCATACAATTTCATAAAATTATTTTTAAAAAACAAGCTGCTTACAGAGTTAACATTATTTGAAATAGGATTGCTTGGATTGAATTGATTTACAGAACTTCCTCCCAAGATGGATAAAGTGCTATTGTTTATATTGTTGAATTTACGTGTAAAACTTCCTGTAACTCTTAGTTTCTCCTCAGAAAAACCGTAATCAAAGCGTGACCCAATTCGGGTATACGTTCTTTTTTCTTCATTCCGTTTTATATAGGACAAGCCCGATTTTAAATTCCAGCCTTGAACAGTATTAAAAGAAGTTGACATCAAAGGACCTTCATAATTCAAAGACCATTTCTTGAATGAATTGCTATACCCATAGCCCATAATTATATCCGATAAGCTAAACTTATTTTTTTTGTTATCAATAGAATCAAGATATTGTTTTGATTTTTTCTTGGTTTGCAAAACATCTTTTTTTAGATAATCCGTAGTTTCTTCATTGGTTAGTGGAACTGGGCGAATGGTGTTCCAAAATAAGTCGTCTTTTTTATTGGCGTTTTCTTGAAATGTCAACACTTCGCTAGTAAATGTTTTCTTTTTGAATTGTCTTTCAAATTCAAAATTGGAATAAACATACGTAAATCTCCCCGATATTTTAATGCTGAATAGGCCAGCAATAAAATCAATGGTTTGTGTATTCTTTACCCATATTTTATTGTTGGAATTGTAACTATAACTTTGTTTCAAAGTCAACTTGTCAATGGCTGGCGTTTGCATTTGATTACCAGTAACGCTCAAATCAGTAGCATAAATAGCATACGAATCGTCAACAATATATATAAATCCTTCCATTACAGGTTCGGTATCTCTTCTAGGAATGACTTTGATTTTGTTTATTTGTTGGTTGTTT
>JBILYQ010000117.1:0-6923 GCA_044377655.1 Flavobacterium sp. | reverse complement strand
GAAATTCCTAAAAAAGGAGCGGATAATAAACTGGTTGCTTTTTTGCATCCAAAAGGCACAAATGGCGTTTTAATAGAGTTATGTCAAGAGATGGTTTAAAAAAATGGTTAATTTTCAAATACTTAGACTTGCTTTTGGACAGTATAAAAAATTCTCTAAATCCTGCCCTAAAATAGTTGCAATGATAAAAAAATAGTAGTAATATTGCACTTCTTAACCGGTCCTATAGCTCAGCTGGTTAGAGCACCTGACTCATAATCAGGTGGTCCCTGGTTCGAGCCCAGGTGGGACCACAAAAAAAGGTACGCAACGCGTGCCTTTTTTTAATTTTATTTAATACTAAAACCATTATTTTTACGTTAATAAAATATTCAAATGATTGTTTTTTAAACAATAATGTTAAATTTACATCTCGCAACAATCGGTTAGCTCTTTTAAGTAGCTTTAAATGAGGTTGTATCCTAAGTTTAGATTGAAATAAAATAATAATTTGGCTAAATAATTTTGTTAGAGTTTTTTTTTTTTTACTTTTACGCCCTATGAGAATTATCCCAAATAGAATTTTAGTCATTATTGCACTGTGCCTGTTGAGTTTTGCTTCAGTGGCAGCGCCAAATGATCCGCCACCTCCAACGCCGCCGCCGCCGCCAGGTAGCCCAATTGATGGAGGAGTATTTCTGTTATTTATAATTTCTCTTTTGTATGGACTTTATAAAGTGTATCAATATAATTTTAAAAAAAATGCTGCTAATTAATTAGCAGCATTTTTTTTAAAATCAATTTGTTGTCAATTCCTCAACGAATATAGTCTCGAGACATATTTGCCAATGACATCAAATTCTAGATTTATTTTTGAGCCAACAACAAAGTCTTTAAAATTAGTGTGTTCATAAGTATAAGGTATAATGGCAACACTAAATTCGTCTCTCTTTGAATCGACAACGGTTAAACTAACGCCATTTACAGTTATTGAGCCTTTTTCAATAGTAATGTTATTGAGGTTTTTGTCATATTGAAAGGTGTATCGCCAACTTCCATTGGTTTCTTCGATATTTTTGCAAATGCCAGTTTGGTCAACATGGCCTTGTACAATGTGTCCATCCAATCGGGCATCGAGTTTCATGGCTCTTTCTAAATTAACCAAGTCGTTTATTTTCCAATCGCCTAAATTTGTTTTCTCAATCGTTTCTTTAATTGCAGTAACAGTGTATTGGTCTTTTTCAATGGAAACTACGGTTAAACAAACGCCATTATGAGCAACGCTTTGGTCAACCTTCAATTCATGAACCATAGGACAATGCACGGTTATATCAAGATTATCTTTGTTTTTTTTAATTTCTTTTATTATTCCTAGGGTTTCTATTATTCCTGTAAACATTATGGTTTTAATTTACTAAATTTGCACATCAAAATTAGCAATAAATAACCACGTAATCAATATGAAAAAAGCAGAAAATATAATCGTTGGAATTTCAATAGGAGATTTAAACGGTATTGGAAGCGAAGTCGTTTTGAAAACTTTCGAAGACCCGAGAATGTTAGAACTTTGCACTCCGGTTATTTTTGCGAATGTAAAAGCACTTTCCTTCATTAAAAAAAGTGTTGAATTAACTGCGGCACTTCATGGAATTGATAAATTAGACCAACTGGTTTTGGGAAAAATCAACGTGTTAAATGTTTGGCGAGAAGGAATAGATATAGACTTTGGAAAAAACGATGAGAATGTTGGAAAACATGCTATTAAATCTTTTGTTGCCGCAACTAATGCATTAAAAGAAGGTTTTATAGATGTATTGGTAACTGCTCCAATCAATAAGTATAATGTACAATCGGAAGATTTTAAATTTCCTGGTCACACAGATTATCTAGATAAAGAGCTTGAAGGTAATGCCTTGATGTTAATGGTTCAAGATAATTTAAGAGTTGGTTTGCTAACAGATCATATTCCAGTAAATGAAGTAGCTTCTCATTTAACAGAATCCTTGATTGTTAAAAAAATAGAAACAATAAAAAAAGCATTGATTCAAGATTTCGGCATTAACAAACCAAAAATAGCTGTGCTTGCTTTGAATCCTCATGCTGGCGACAATGGTGTTATTGGAAAAGAAGAAGACGAGATCATCAAGCCAGTTTTAAAGAAAATATTTGAAAAAGGGACGTTAGTTTTCGGTCCGTTTGCTGCAGATGGTTTTTTTGGAAGTAATCAATATGAAAAATATGATGCTGTATTAGCAACCTACCATGACCAAGGATTGATACCATTTAAAACACTTTCTTTTGGAAAAGGGGTGAACTTTACAGCGGGATTAAATAAAATTAGAACCTCGCCAGATCACGGTACAGCCTATGATATTGCTGGAAAAGGGGTAGCGGATTATAATTCTTTTAGAGAGGCAGTATATTTAGCCATTGACATTTTTAATTCTAGAAATCAATATCTAGAAATCACCAAAAATCCAATGAAAATAAAAGAAAAACACTTGTAAACAAAAAAATGTTGATAAGGTTATTGGAATTGCAATAATTTTATATCTTTGCACTCCCGAAACATCGGGAAAAATATTGGTTAGATGAAAAAGACGAATGAATATTTAATTCCTTTTATAGGGTTAAAAATAGGAAAGCATCAGTTTGATTATCAAATTAATAAAAAGTTCTTTGATGAATTTGATTTTGACGAATTCGAAAGTTGTGATATTAAAGTAAATGTAGCTTTTGAAAAAAAAGCAACAATGTTAGAGCTCAACTTCAAGCATAAAGGTACGGTTAACGTGACTTGTGATGTTTCTGGAGAACAGTTTGATTTGCCAATAAAAAGCAAAATTAGACTTGTTGTTCAATTTGGAGATGTATTTAATAACGACAATGAAGAGTTATTAATTCTCCCTCTAGGCGAACATCAACTTGATATAAAGCAATATATTTATGAAATGATAGCCCTTTCAATTCCTTTAAAACGAGTTCATCCAGGGGTAAAAGACGGAACATTAAAGTCTGAAGCGTTAGATAAGCTTAAGTCAAGTTTAGTAACAGAAAAAAAAGCAGTAATAAAACAAGCAGATATTGACCCGAGATGGGACAAATTAAAACAACTATTAACGGATAAATAATACATTAAAATGGCACATCCAAAGAGAAAAATCTCGAAAACTAGAAGAGACAAAAGAAGAACACACTATAAAGCAACGGTTGCTCAAATTGCAACTTGTCCAATTACAGGTGAAGCGCATCTATACCACAGAGCTTACTGGCACGAAGGTAAAATGTACTACAGAGGACAAGTAGTTATTGATAAGTCAGTTGTAGCTGCTTAATTTTAGGTTTTTATACAAATCAAACTCTCACAGTGTGGGAGTTTTTTGTTTGTATATTTTTTCTAAATAACCTATTTTAAAATAAGTTCTAACAGAATTTTTTTGTAATTTCAACCACTTTTCAAATTTGTTTTTGGATAAGAATTTAACTGAATTATATGAATAAAATAACGGCAGCAATCACAGCGGTTGGAGCTTATGTTCCTGACTATGTGCTTTCAAATGAAGTACTCGAATCCTTAGTAGAAACCAATGACGAGTGGATAACTTCAAGAACAGGTATTAAAGAAAGAAGATTATTAAAAGAAAAGGGCAAAGGAACTTCTTATCTTGCCATTAAAGCTGCTCAAGATCTAATTGCTAAAAGCAATATTAATCCTGCAGAAATAGATTTAGTATTACTTGCAACTACAACACCAGATATGCAAGTAGCCGCAACAGGAGTATATGTTGCAACCCAAATAGGCGCCATAAATGCTTTTGCCTACGATTTACAAGCAGCTTGTTCCAGTTTTTTATTTGGAATGTCAACCGCAGCTGCGTACATAGAATCAGGAAGATATAAAAAAATACTGTTGATTGGAGCTGATAAAATGTCCTCCATTATTGATTATACCGATAGAGCAACTTGCATCATCTTTGGTGATGGCGCTGGAGCTGTTTTGTTTGAAGCCAACTATGAAGGATTAGGTTTGCAAGATGAACTCTTAAGGAGTGATGGAATAGGGAGAGAATATTTAAAAATTGATGCAGGCGGTTCTATTTTACCAGCATCAAAAGAAACTGTTGAAAATGGACAACACTTTGTATTTCAGGATGGTAAGACCGTATTTAAGTATGCTGTTTCTGGAATGGCCGATGTTAGCGAGAAAATAATGGAACGCAATAATCTTTCCAAAGAGGATGTAAATTGGTTAGTTGCGCATCAAGCAAATAAAAGAATAATCGATGCTACAGCCAATAGAATGGGTGTGAACGGAGAAAAAGTATTGGTTAATATTGAAAAATATGGAAATACCACTTCCGCAACGTTACCTTTATTATTGAGTGATTTTGAAAGTAAATTTAAAAAAGGGGACAATCTAATCTTTGCTGCTTTTGGAGGAGGATTTACATGGGGTTCGATTTACCTAAAATGGGCATACAACAAACAATAAACTATAACTAAAACTGTTAATTATGGATTTAAAAGAAATTCAAAACTTAATCAAATTTGTCGCAAATTCAGGAGTGGCAGAAGTGAAGCTTGAAACAGGTGATATAAAAATCACTATTAGAACTACACTTGAAGGTAATTCTTCAGAGGTAACTTATCAACAAATGCCAGCTCAAAGTGTTTTGCAACAAGCAGTTGCGCCACAACATATAGCTTCGGTTCCAGCTGTAACTCCCGTTGCAGATGAAAATTCTAAATATATCATTGTAAAATCGCCAATTATTGGAACATTTTATAGAAAACCGTCTCCAGACAAACCTGCCTTTGCAGAAGTTGGAACCTCAATTTCAAAAGGAGATGTTCTTTGTGTAATTGAAGCTATGAAATTGTTTAATGAAATTGAATCCGAAGTTTCAGGGAAAATTGTTAAAATTTTAGTTGACGATATGTCTCCAGTAGAATTTGACCAACCTTTATTTTTAGTAGATCCATCATAAATAATTTTAAATACTAAATCTTGAATGTCCAATTTTATTGCCATTCGAAGAATTTAAAATTTTAATTCAATATTTAAAATTACAAAAAGATGTTTAAAAAAATATTAATTGCAAACAGAGGAGAAATTGCACTTCGTGTAATTCGAACTTGTAGAGAAATGGGCATCAAAACTGTTGCGGTTTATTCTACTGCAGATGCTGAAAGTTTACATGTAAAATTTGCAGACGAAGCCGTTTGTATTGGCCCACCGCCAAGCAATTTGTCCTATTTAAAAATGTCAAACATTATTGCTGCAGCAGAAATTACTAATGCTGATGCTATACATCCTGGGTACGGATTTCTTTCTGAAAATGCTAAATTTTCAAAAATTTGTCAAGAACACGGCATTAAATTTATCGGTGCTTCTCCAGAAATGATTGATAAGATGGGTGATAAAGCCTCCGCAAAAGCAACCATGAAAGCCGCTGGTGTTCCTTGTGTTCCAGGTTCAGAAGGAATTTTGGAATCCTACGAACAGGCAGAATCTATTGCTAAAGAATTCGGATATCCTGTAATGCTTAAAGCAACGGCAGGTGGTGGTGGAAAAGGGATGCGCGCTGTTTGGAAACAAGAAGATTTGTTGAAAGCTTGGGAAAGCGCTCGTCAAGAGTCAGCCGCAGCTTTTGGGAATGACGGAATGTATCTTGAGAAATTAATTGAAGAACCTCGACATATTGAAATTCAAATTGTTGGCGATTCCTATGGCAAAGCGTGCCACCTTTCCGAAAGAGATTGTTCTGTGCAACGTCGTCACCAAAAATTGACAGAAGAAACACCATCGCCATTTATGACGGACGAGTTGAGAGACAAAATGGGTGATGCCGCCGTGAAAGCTGCCGAATATATTAAATACGAAGGTGCAGGAACTGTTGAATTCTTAGTTGACAAGCACAGAAATTTCTATTTTATGGAAATGAACACGCGTATACAAGTTGAACACCCAATCACTGAACAAGTTATTGACTACGATTTAATTCGTGAGCAAATTTTAGTTGCTGCAGGTGTGCCAATTTCAGGTAAAAATTATTTGCCACAATTGCATGCCATCGAATGCCGTATCAATGCCGAAGATCCTTTTAATGATTTTCGTCCTTCACCAGGAAAAATAACAACTCTTCATGCTCCAGGCGGACATGGGGTTCGACTAGACACGCACGTTTATGCGGGATATACTATTCCTCCAAATTATGATTCGATGATTGCAAAGTTGATAACAACAGCGCAAACACGTCAGGAAGCCATCAATAAAATGAAACGCGCCTTGGATGAATTTGTAATTGAAGGTGTGAAAACAACTATTCCTTTCCACCGACAATTGATGGATGATGAAAGATATGTTGCTGGAGATTATACTACAGCATTTATGGATACGTTCAAAATGAATGATCCAGAATAAATATTCAATCCTAACTGAGAAGTTAGGATTTTTTTATAAAAAAAAATTTAAAAAAATGAGCCTACCCACTTCAAACATAAGTGGGCCCGGTTTTGAATTGGATATCTCAACCCAAGTAAGTGGGTCAGTTTAGTTTCGAAGTGAACAGGAGTACTCCTATAGGCGGGTCTCCTCATTTTAGGTTGGGGTTTCGGCTGTTAATTATTTAAAAAACAATCGGATAATAAAATAATCAAAACCTATAATTCTTTAAGTGTTTTTTGAGCTTTATAGTTGCCTTTTTGACGCCTTATCATGCACAAAAAAAGCGTCCAACTTAATTGGGACGCTTTTTTGTGCTATATTCAACTGTACTACAAAGTTTCTCTCAGCCATTTGTAAAATTCTCTTTGCCACACTTGGGCATTTTGAGGTTGTAGCACCCAATGGTTTTCTTCTGGGAAATATAAAAATCTACTCTTAACACCACGCAATTGTGCGGCTTGAAACGCTTCTTGCGATTGTCCAATAGGCACTCTAA
>JBILYQ010000116.1:0-6991 GCA_044377655.1 Flavobacterium sp. | reverse complement strand
GGTTGGAATTCTATCAGTTCACGAATGATTCGCAAGACATGGGATTTTCCTTTTTTGGGCGGAATGTACAATTCAATTTGGTCCGTAAATAAAATAAGACCTATTTTATCATTGTTTTGCGTAGCCGAAAAAGCCATTGTAGCCGCTATTTCGGTAACAATTTCTCTTTTTAATTGGTTTTTGGTTCCAAAACTTTCCGAACCCGAAATATCCACCATCAACATCATGGTCAACTCGCGTTCTTCTTCAAAAACTTTTACATGCGCTTCATTATATCGCGCGGTTACGTTCCAATCAATAGCACGAATGTCATCGCCATATTGGTATTGTCTCACTTCCGAAAACGTCATTCCGCGTCCTTTGAACGACGTATGATATTCGCCGGAAAAGATATGATCACTCAATCTCCGGGTTTTGATTTCTATTTTGCGAACTTTT
The DNA here is from genome assembly GCA_044377655.1 of Flavobacterium sp. Classification (GTDB taxonomy): domain Bacteria; phylum Bacteroidota; class Bacteroidia; order Flavobacteriales; family Flavobacteriaceae; genus Flavobacterium. The sequence goes on along the minus strand of JBILYQ010000116.1, from coordinate 6,553 downwards.
TTGAGAAGGTCTTTTGTTTCCATTTTTGAATTGGTTGTCGGTTGTTGGTTATTGGTTTCTGGTTCTAAACCATCAACCAAAAACTATTAACCATCAACTTTTAAGGTACTTCGATTTCGTTGATGATTTTGTTGATAATGTCAACAGAAGTGATGTTTTCGGCTTCGGCTTCGTAGGTAATTCCGATTCTGTGACGCAACACATCGTGAACCACGGCGCGAACATCTTCTGGAATTACATAACCACGACGTTTGATGAAAGCATAACATTTGGCTGCATTTGCCAAATTGATACTTCCACGAGGCGAAGCGCCAAAACTAATTAAGGGTTTCAAACTTTCGAGTTTGTATTTTTCGGGGAAACGCGTTGCAAAAACGATGTCTAAGATATATTTTTCAATTTTTTCGTCCATATACACTTCGCGAACGGCTTCTTGCGCTCGAAGAATTTGGTCTACAGAAACTACTTGGTTTACTTTTTCATACGCCCCTTTTAAATTCTGGCGGATAACCATTCTTTCTTCATCCATTTTTGGATAATCGATAACGGTTTTTAGCATAAACCTGTCGACTTGCGCTTCTGGCAAAGGATAGGTTCCTTCTTGCTCGATTGGATTTTGGGTTGCTAAAACTAAAAATGGTCGGTCCAATTTGAAAGTCGTGTCGCCAATGGTAACTTGTTTTTCCTGCATCGCTTCTAGTAATGCTGATTGTACTTTTGCTGGCGCACGATTAATCTCATCGGCAAGGACGAAATTGGCGAAAATTGGTCCTTTTTTTATGGAGAATTCATTGGCTTTGATGTTGTAAATCATGGTTCCCACAACATCGGCTGGCAATAAATCGGGTGTAAATTGGATTCTGCTGAAACTTCCGTGAACGGCTTGCGAAAGGGTGTTGATGGCCAATGTTTTTGCCAAACCTGGAACACCTTCTAAAAGAATATGTCCTTGACCCAAAAGCCCGATTAACAATCTCTCAATCATGTGTTTTTGACCCACAATGACTTTGTTCATTTCCATTGTCAATAAATCGATAAAAGCACTTTCTCTTTCAATTTTTTCATTGATTGCTCTAATGTCTAAAGCAGCAACATTTTCTTCCATAATTATATTTTTACGAGGTACAAATAACGTCAAATTTTTAACATTTCAAAATTGAAAATTAATTCCCGTTGAAGATGTTAAAAATGCGTTAAAACTTTTTATATCAATGGATTTTTAAGGATGATTTATGATTTTGTTTTTATAATTTTAAGACCGAAATATATTTCTGGTTTTTTGAGTGGCAAAATACCATTTTTAAAAAAATTCAAGACTACAAACTCAAAGCTCCAATTTTTAATAAAGTAAAAAAACATACTATGAAAACTACACTTTCCCCGATTATTGCGGGAACCATGAATTGGGGTGTTTGGGACAAAAAACTAACAACGTCCGAAATGGTTCATTTGATGAACGTTTGTATTGAAAATAAAATTACCTCATTTGATCATGCGGATATTTATGGTGGTTACACTACCGAAGCCGAATTTGGAAAAGCATTTGGCGAAAGCAAGATTTACAGAGACAAAATGCAACTAATATCCAAGTGCGGAATCCAATTAACCGACGGTCGAAACAATACTATCAAACATTATAATTATTCAAAAGATTATATTATTTGGTCGGTAGAGAATTCGTTGAAAAATCTGCAAACCGATTATTTGGATGTTTTTTTATTGCACCGACCGAGTCCGTTGATGGTGGCAGACGAAATTGCAGAAGCGTTGGAAAAACTGAAATCCGAAGGGAAAATTATTGATTTCGGGGTTTCTAATTTCACGGCTTGGCAAACGGAATTGATACGTCAAAAAACGGAAATTAGTTATAACCAAGTGCAATTTTCGGCCACGCATCATGAAGCCATGTTAGATGGAAGTTTTGATTATATGCAATTGCACAAAATTATTCCAATGTCATGGAATCCGCTTGGAACGGTTTTCAGGGAAGACATTGAACAAACAAGAAGACTAAAAAAACTATTGGCAAAACTGGTTGAAAAATACCATGTTGGTTCGGATACTATTTTGCTTGCTTGGGTTTTAAAACATCCCGCCAAGGTTGTTCCCATTGCTGGAACGGTGAATATTGCCAGAATTCAGTCCTTGATGAAAGCCAAAGAATTAGAACTTGACCAAGAAGATTGGTTTGCCATTTGGACCGAAAGCATAGGGAATGATGTGCCTTAAAAAGTTGTTGGCAAAATACCTGTAACCAACAACCTTCAACCAATAATCAAATTAAAAATGATAAACAAACGGCTTCTTATCAAAAATCTGTTAGCTCACAATGATGAGAGTAGTTTTTATGATAAAAAGCGTCAGTTGAATTTGCATACTCGCGAAGGAAAAGCCAAGTTTTTAAAACACATTTGTGCATTGTCAAATTCCAATCCTTCTAATAATTCCTATATCGTTGTTGGTGTGGAAGACCATGACAATGAAATTATTGGGGATGATTTTTTTGACGATAGTCGGATTCAAAACTTGGTGAATGCTTTTTTGGAAAATCCGCCAAAAATCCAATACGAGAATGTGCCATTTCCTAATTTGCCCAAAGATAAAGTAGTTGGTTTAGTAACAATAAAACCAAAATCGAAGACTTCCTTTTTTAAAAAAGGGATTCATACGATACCTGCTTCCACTTCTTTTGTTAGGCGAGGAAGTAATTCGGTACCGACGGAAGAAAAAATTCCCTATTCAAAGCAGAATATTGAAACGGTCATTAGCCTCGAAAACAGTTCGCGCAACAGCATTGCTTATACGCTAGACAGCGTGCTTGATTTTGTAAACAATCGACACAAAGACATGTCTTCCGAATACTTGGTTTTTAAGGAATTATTTGTTATTTGCTGGGCTGGAACACCAAAAAAAATTAGAGACAAAACCTATCTTTCTCGGGTGGATATTGAACTAATAAATGAACAAATAAAATTGTTTTATTCCACTCAGGATGTTGTCACGATTTCTTATAACGAAAAGAGTTTTACCATCACCGAATTTGTGCCTTTGGGAATAAATGACAAAACAAGCTATTATCCGCTGGAGCAAAAACAGATTTCGTTTTATGATAATGGTTATTATAAAATTGAGACCGAAATGATTTTCGAACCGCCACAATACAATCGAAAAATGATGTTCCATGTTTATAATTCCAACTTATCATTATTGACCAAAGTAAAAAAAGGAATGACCCTTTCGGAACGAGAAATAACCGATTTGGAAAACTTGCCTTCAACGCTGATGATTTGTTACCTCAACGGTTTTGACGAAGCCAAGCAAAAACTGATTGATGCCAAACCGATGCTCAAAACTTTTAAAAAACCCGAGGTTTACGTCAATTTTAAAGAAGTAATGCGGGTTTTGAGGAAGGTTAAATATGGCAAAAACGAATGATCCTTGATTATTGTCTTTTTTGATTTAATTAGCATTGTGAAAACTCAAAAACAGCATATTTGCGATGACCAAGACTTTATTTCCTATACAGATGAAATAAATGAAATCCTTATCAATAATTTACTAATTGTTTGCCAAATCCATTGTATTCCTTTTACTTTTGACAAATAACTATTATTTTAGCATTGTTAATAGTCTTGATTTTATGAACAGAACATTAGTAATTGGTGATATTCACGGCGGTTTGCGCGCTTTGCATCAAATCATGGAACGCGCCAATGTGACCACAAACGATACTTTAATTTTCCTTGGCGATTATGTTGACGGCTGGAGTCAATCGGCAGAGGTTATTGATTATTTGATTGACTTGGGCAAAAAACAAAACTGCATTTTCATTCGTGGCAATCATGACGAATTGCTTCAATTTTGGCTTTCGGGACAAAATAAAAACTTCGATGAAAAAATGTGGTTCAAACACGGCGGAGAATCCACAGCGTTGGCCTATGAGAATGTTGCAAAAGAGGTGGTGGAACGACATATTGAATTCTTGAAATCTTTACAAAATTATCACCTCGATGACAAAAACAGGTTATTCATTCATGCTGGTTTTACCAACGTCAACGGGATAGAATATGAATACTTCCCAAAGGTGTTTTATTGGGACCGAACTTTGTGGGAAACGGCCTTGGCCTTGAGTGAAAATCTTGATACAACAAGTGTTTTTTATCCAAAGCGATTAACACTATACAAAGAAATTTATATCGGTCACACGCCTGTCACTAAAATTGGAGCAACTGTTCCGGTTAAAAAAGCCTGTGTTTGGAATGTTGACACTGGCGCCGCTTTCAATGGTCCATTGACCATTATGAATATCAACACAAAGGAATTTTGGCAAAGCGAACCTTTAAACGAACTTTATTTTAATGAAAAGGGAAGAAATTAACGATTCCATGGACATTGTTAATTAAAGTAAGTAGGGATTAGTATCTTTGTAACTTCATTAAAATAAATAACATGAAAAAAATAATAACATTATTAGCTTTGGCATCTATCGGTTTTCTAAATGCACAAGCCTTCAAAGGAAAAGGAGACATTAAGTTTCAGGTTGGAGCAACAATGCAAGAACGTGCAACCGGAATTGGAAATAGCGTTGATTTTGGATTGGGCGAAAACATGTCGTATGGCTTTGCGGTTTCCTATTTACTAAACACAACTGATGCTGGCGGAACACCAAAATTTGACGATAAATTTGATGCCAAAGTACGTTTTAATGCCAATATTGGCAATGTTTTAAAAATTGACGAAAAGCTTGATATTTATCCTGGATTGCATTTAGGGTTACGCAATTTTGGTGCGCACCTAGGCGCTAGATATTTTTTCACAAATGGTTTTGGACTGTTCACGGAAGCTGGAATCCCATTGGCAAAATACAATAGCAATACTGTTGGATACGAACTATTCAACAACCAGTTTGTATTCCAACTAGGCGCATCGTTTAACTTATAATACTAAAATAAATGAGCGTAGTTACCGAAAAAAGAGTAAAAGACAGAAGTGATTCTAAATGTGAAATCAGCGGAAGCGATGAAAATTTAGTGGTTTATTTGGTTGCACCAAAAACCGATGCTACTCCCGAAAATTGTATTTTAATTACCAAAGCTTTAAAAGACCAAATTGAGAATCCAGAAACAACCAATGCTAACGACTGGCGTGGTTTAAGCGATAGTATGTGGAATGAAAATTTGCCTGTGCAGGTAGTTTCTTGGAGAATGCATGCCCGATTAAAAAATATGGACATGTTGGAAATGATGTATCTTGATGAAGATGCCTTAGAATGGGCAAAAGCAACGGGAGAAGCGGATGATGACGAAGCAAAAATTGTTCACAAAGATTCAAACGGCAATGTTTTACTAGACGGCGATTCTGTGGTTTTGGTAAAAGATTTGGATGTAAAAGGGGCAACATTCACTGCAAAACGTGGTGCTGCAGTTCACAACATAAAACTAGTTTGGGATGATGCCAACTTAATTGAAGGCCGTGTGGAAAACCAAACTATTTTCATTTTAACGCAATACGTTAAGAAAACGAAGTAGTTTTTTTGACCCAAATTGTACGAATTAAAAAAGCGTTCCTAAATACTTAGGAACGCTTTTTTTGTGCTGTCATTCAATTATCTAAAACTACAAATCAAATTTAATTCCTTGTGCCAATGGCAAACTTGTGGTATAATTGATTGTGTTTGTTTGTCTTCTCATGTACACTTTCCAAGCATCAGAACCTGATTCTCTTCCGCCGCCAGTTTCTTTTTCACCGCCAAAAGCACCGCCAATTTCAGCACCCGAAGTGCCAATGTTGACATTTGCAATGCCGCAATCAGAACCTACAACAGATAAAAATGCTTCTGCTTCGCGCAAATTGTTAGTCATAATGGCTGATGACAATCCTTGTGCTACGCCATTTTGAATAGCAATAGCATCATGAACATCGCCTGAATATTTTAATAAATATAAAACGGGTGCAAAAGTTTCGTGTTGTACAATTTCAAAGGCATTATCTGCTTCTGCAATGGCTGGTTTAACATAACAACCGCTTTCGTAACCTTCGCCAGAAAGCACGCCGCCTTCTACAAGAAGTTGACCACCTTCGGCAACTACTTTTGCCAAAGCCTTATTGTACATTTCAACCGCATGGGTATCAATTAATGGTCCAACGTGATTGTTTTGGTCCAATGGATTTCCAATGCGCAATTGTCCGTAAGCCGAAACAATAGCGTCTTTCACTTTGTCATAAATGCTATCGTGGATAATCAATCTTCGGGTGGAGGTACAACGTTGTCCTGCGGTTCCAACGGCGCCAAAAACAGCTCCGATAACCGTCATTTTAATATCTGCGTCTGGCGTAACAATAATAGCATTGTTTCCCCCTAATTCAAGCAATGATCTTCCCAAACGACCGGCAATTGTTTGTGCTACAATTTTTCCCATTCGGGTAGAACCCGTTGCAGAAACTAAAGGTACGCGTTTGTCTTGTGTCATCATTTCGCCTACTTTGTAATCGCCATTAATCAAACAAGAAATTCCTTCGGGAAGGTTGTTTTCTTTGATAACTTCGGCAATAA
>JBILYQ010000013.1:0-15193 GCA_044377655.1 Flavobacterium sp. | reverse complement strand
AATTTATATCATATTTAAAGAAATTACAAGGTCTTAATAATTTCATAAATGTAACTTTTGATACATAGAATCTATTTCATTATGGTTAATTTTACATTATAATTTAAAAGTTTAACAATGAAAATAGAACAAATATATACAGGATGTTTAGCTCAAGGTGCCTATTATATTGAAAGTGATGGGGAGGTAGCAATCATCGATCCTTTGCGTGAAGTACAGCCCTATATCGACAAAGCAACTCTTAATGATTCCAAAATAAAATATATTTTCGAAACACATTTCCATGCAGATTTTGTGAGTGGTCATGTTACTTTAGCAAAAAAAACTGGTGCGCCAATTGTATTTGGACCCAATGCGAACCCAAGTTTTGAAGCACAAATTGCTGCTGATGGTGAGGTTTTTAAATTAGGTAAAATTACAATTACTGTGTTGCATACACCCGGACACACCATGGAAAGTAGTTGTTATCTTTTAAAAGATGAAAAGGGGAAGGATTATGCTTTATTTAGTGGAGACACTTTGTTTTTAGGTGATGTTGGTCGACCAGATTTAGCTCAAAAAGCAGCCGATATGACTCAAGAGCAATTGGCTGGGATTCTTTTTGACAGTTTAAGAAACAAAGTAATCCCTTTGGCTGACGATGTAATCGTGTATCCGGCTCATGGTGCAGGAAGCGCTTGTGGTAAAAATTTAAGTAAAGAAACCATCGGGACTATTGGTGAGCAGAAAGCTTCTAATTATGCTTTACGGGCAGACATGACTCGGGAGGAATTTATTGCTGAAGTAACAGATGGATTATTGCCACCACCAGCTTATTTTCCAATGAATGTTAGACTTAATAAAGAAGGTTACGAAAATGTAGAGGATATTATAAATGAAGCAAAAGCATTGGATGCAAAAACGTTTGAGTTGATTGCAAACGAAACGGAAGCGCTTATTTTAGACGTTCGAAATCAAGATGATTTTGAAAATGGACACATACCAAAATCCATTTTTATTGGTATTGATGGAGGCTTCGCGCCATGGGTAGGTGCCTTAATTTTGGATAGTAAACAACCCATAATTTTGGTCACTCCAATAGGAAGAGAAATTGAAACTATAACACGCTTGGCTCGAGTAGGATATGATAACACTATTGGTTATTTACAAGGAGGATTTGAAACTTGGAAAGCAGCTGGTTTAGAATATGATACTGTTTCGAGTATTTCAGCCCAAGAATTAGAGCAAATAATGACGACTAAAGCATCTATTTTTGATGTCAGAAAGCCAGGAGAATACGCAGCTGAACACATCATTGATGTACCATCAACACCTCTAGATTTTATTAATGAACATTTAGCTGAATTTCCTAAAGACAAATCTTTTTATTTGCATTGCGCTGGCGGCTATCGTTCTATGATAGCAGCATCAATTCTAAAAGCTCGTGGATATCATAACGTTGTAAATATTTTAGGAGGGTTTTCTGCAATTAAAAATACAGGGATTAAAACTACAAATTATGTTTGTCCCTCAACATTAAAATAATATTCATTTAAATTGAAGTCTCATGACGAGTTTCAAAAATACAGTTTTATAAATGAAACAATTACTATTCACAAATTGGCATTTGATGCGATGGGTTAGATTAGCGTTTTCACTTTTTTTATTTTTCCAAGCCTATATTCTTAACCAATGGATGTTTGCAGCGTTTGGTGGTTTTTTCTTATTTCAAGTAATTTATAATTTAGGATGTGGATCAAATGGTTGCTCAATTCCTAACACTAAAAATAATAAAGATGAGTAATTTTAACAATATTATACAATCTGAAAAACCGGTTTTGATAGATTTTTTTGCTACATGGTGCGGACCATGCAAGGCGCTTTCTCCAATTTTAAAGGAGGTGAAAGACAGTTTAGGAGATAGAATTTCAATCATAAAAATTGATGTCGATAAAAATCAAGAAGTAGCATCAAAATACCAAGTAAGAGGAGTTCCAACCATGATATTATTTAAAAATGGACAGCAACTTTGGCGCCAATCTGGGGTATTGTCAAAAGAAGAAATTATTAAAACGATAAATAATTTTGAAAATTAATGTTAAATTGTAGTGATAGTAAACTAGAATTTATAATTTTGAAAATCAATTAGTAACTATTAAATTAAAATATAATGAAAAAAGTAATTTCAATGATGGCTGTAGTAGCTTTTCTATTTTCTATGAATGTTAACGCTCAACAACAAGAGCCAAAGCAAAAGAAAAAAGCAAAAACTGAAAAATCTTGTTCAAAAGACGAAAAAGGTGCAGAAGGATCTGCTAAAAAAGGTGGATGTTGTTCTTCTAAAAAAGCTGAAGAAAAAAAAGCATAACTTTGTAATTGAATTTATAGAAACGCTCAAGAAATTGAGCGTTTTTTTTTTATCTGTGAAATTAACTTTCTCAGATAAAAAAATAAACGACTTTGGTAACAAATTCTTTTTTTTGAAGACAAACTATTAAAACAAAAAAACCAAATACAATGCAAATAATAAATAAAATATCTTCAATAGCCATAGTTGGTCTTCTATTAATGAGTTGTGAAAAAAAAGAGCCTATTTTTATTGACCCATTACTTACCAATCGTGATACTACACTAAATCCGAGTGATGATTTTTTTCTGTATGCCAATGGAGGTTGGTTCAAAAATAATCCAATTCCTGAAACCGAGCGTAGTAATGGAATCTTCCGAACCATTGGAGATACTATCAACAATCAAATCAAATCCATTTGCGAGAAATCAGCAAAAAATTCGAGTGCTGTAAAAGGAAGTAACGAACAAAAAATTGGTGATTTTTATGCCTCCGGCATGGATACTTTAGCTATTGAGAAATCGGGGATTAGTTCATTGACTTCCGAATTTAAACGTATAGATTCCATAAATGATGTCCCTTCCTTGATGTCTACAATAGCTTATTTACACACTATTGGTTCAGGAGCCGCATTTTCGTTTTATGTAAGTCAAGATGATAAAATAAGTACTAAAAATGCTCTTTTCCTTGGACAAGGTGGTTTAGGGATGGGTAATAGAGACTATTACTTTAATACAGATTCAGAAACGGTAACAATTCGTAATGAATATGTAAAACATTTGCAAGCCATGCTACAATTAATGGGGGAAGATGAAATACCCGCATCAAAAGATGCTTTGGTAATTATGAAGTTGGAAACAGAGTTGGCTAAAAATTCCAGAAAACTTGAAGCTCTTCGGGATCCAATACAAAATTATAATAAAATGAGTGTAGCCCAATTAAATTTAGTTACACCAAACATTGCTTGGGAAAATGTTTTCCCAAAAATGGGAATTGTAAAAGCGGATACGGTTATTGTTGGACAACCAGAATTTTTCAAAGCACTTAATAAAACGGTTAAAAATTATTCTATTTCAGATTGGAAAACCTATTTAAAATGGGACATTGTTAATACGTATGCCTCTTATTTAAACAAAGCCATTGAAACTCAAAATTTCAAATTCTATTCTACAGTAATGAGTGGAGTGAAGGTTCAAAAACCAAGATGGAAACGAATAGTTGAACAAACCGATGGTTCTTTAGGTGAATTGATAGGACAGGTGTATGTAACTGAATATCTTCCAAAAGGGTCTAAAGAAAAATTGCTTGAAATTGGCAACAATATTCGCGATGTATATGCAGAACATATCAAAAAATTAGATTGGATGAGTGAGGCCACGAAGAAAAAAGCCTTGTTCAAACTTGAAAAAATAGTAATGAAAGTGGGTTATCCAGACAAATGGAAAGATTTAAGTAGCATTGACATTACTAGAAAGTCTTATTGTCAAAATGTGATGGCAACCAATAAATGGAGCTATAATTTCATGGTGAATAAATTTGGAAAACCCGTTGACCGTTCAGAATGGTACATGCAGCCTCAAAATTATAATGCTTATTACAGTCCGAGTAATAACGAAATTGTTGTCCCAGCCTGTAACATTTTAGTGCCGGGCTTCGAAGGTCGTATGCCAGATGATGCAATTTTATATGGAATAATTGGTGGTTCAACTTTTGGACATGAAATCACTCATGGTTTTGATGATCAAGGAAGTCAATATGATGCCAAAGGAAATCTTAATAATTGGTGGACTGCAGAAGATTTGGTAAAATTCAAAGAAAAAACAAAACTAATTGTTTCTCAATATAGCAAATTTGAGCCGCTTAAAGGAAAATTTGTTAATGGTGATGCCACTCAAGGGGAAAATATTGCCGATTTGGGAGGAGTTGTAATGGGTTTTGAAGCCTTCAAGAAAACACCACAATTTAAAAATAAAGAAATAATTAGCGGCTTTACGCCAGAACAACGGTATTTCTTGGCCTATGGATATGCTTGGATGGTAAATATAAAACCAGAATCTTTGGCACAACAAATGATGGTTGATGTTCATGCGCCTGCTCAATATCGAATCAACGGACCATTGGCAAACTTTCCTGAGTTCTACAAAGCTTTTAATATTAAGCCAAACAGTAAAATGCGTCAAGCAGATAACTTACGAGTTGTTATTTGGTAATTTTATATTAAAAAACAGTCAGAATCCCTCATGAGAAATTATGAGGGATTTTTTAATTAATTTTTCTTATACCATGTGGTGTTTTATTTTAATCAACTTTGAAATCCACCCTTTAAACAGTGAACATTTTAGAATAATTCTAAAATTATTTAAGTACATTTGACCTCGAAATTGTTTAATTTAAACCTTTCAATTTAGGTCAAATATAATGCTCACACTACTATAAATGGAGGTAATTAATTCTATGAATAACGAGCAAACAGCAATAAAAACTACTTATTTCAGCATACTTGGCAACTTATGTTTGGCGATAATTAAAGGGTTGGCAGGTTTTTTTGGTAATTCCTATGCTCTTATTGCTGATGCAATAGAATCAACTAGTGATATTTTCGCTTCCTTTTTAGTGCTTTTTGGAATTAAATATTCTAACAGACCCGCCGATGAAAATCATCCCTATGGTCATGGACGCGCCGAACCTTTAATCACTTTTTTAGTTGTTGGCTTCCTAATTACTTCTGCTACGATAATTGCTTATGAAAGTATTCAAAATATCCAAACACCGCATCAATTACCAAAATCATGGACCCTTTTGGTTTTATTAGCAATAATTATTTGGAAAGAAATATCCTTTAGAATAGTAATTAAAAGGAGTATTCAAACAAACAGTTCGTCACTAAAAGCTGATGCTTGGCATCATAGAAGTGATGCTATAACCTCGATTGCGGCATTCGGCGGAATAACCATTGCTTTAATTTTTGGTGAAGGTTTTGAAGCAGCCGATGATTGGGCAGCACTTTTCGCATCCGGATTTATTCTTTACAATAGTTATCTGATTTTTCGACCAGCACTTGGCGAAATTATGGATGAACATTTATATGATGACATTATAGTTGAAATAAGGAAAGTAGCATTAACTGTTGACGGGATATTTGATACTGAAAAATGTTTCATTCGAAAAGCAGGAATGAAATACCACGTAGATCTTCATGCAATTGTTGATGCAAATATATCTGTCAAAGAAGGACATGAATTATCACACAAACTCAAAGATACCCTTCGAACTGAGATTCCAGAATTGGGTCATGTATTGATACATATTGAACCAAATAACTAGCCACAAAAATAGATTAAATGCACTTTATTCTTAACAAACCCTATGGCTATCTAAGCCAATTTATTTACGCCAAAAAAAGAAATAAAAAACTATTAGGCGAACTTTATCCATTTCCCGATGGAACAATGGCTATAGGACGTTTGGATGAGGACAGTGAAGGGTTATTGCTTTTAACTACCGATGGCATGATGAGCGAGATAATCCGTAGTAAAAAAGTTCCCAAAGAATATTACGCTCAAGTGGATGGAATAATTACAGAAGAAGCTCTGCAGCAACTTCAAAGGGGAGTAATAATTGGTGTAAAAGGGACAAAATATTGTACTTTGCCTTGTGAAGCTAAACTAATTATCCAATTGCCAAATTTCCCTGAACGAGGCAAAAAAATAAGAGACGAACGTCATGGACCAACAAGTTGGGTTTCAATTACGCTCTGTGAAGGCAAGTTTCGACAAGTTCGTAAAATGACATCGGCCGTTGGATTCCCAACCCTACGGTTAATTAGAGTTAGAATAGGGGATTGGCATCTTAATAACTTGCCTTTTGGCGGAGTAATTGAGTTGGAAACATTGATATAGTAGTTTAAAGTATATTTCTATATACTTTAAATGGCATTTTATGACCAATTTCTCTATATTTGTTTAAAATAATTTTTACGTGAGTCAAACCAATAAACTTAAGATATTCAATGACCCCATTTACGGGTTTATCACCATTCCCAATACGCTTATTTATGACTTAATTCAACATTCCTACTTTCAGCGTTTACGCCGAATTACTCAAATGGGATTATCCTATTTGGTATATCCAGGCGCGCATCATACTCGATTTCACCATGCAATTGGTTCTATGCACATGATGCAAAAAGCTGTAGAGGTATTGCGATTCAAAGAAATCAAAATTTCAAAAGAGGAAGAAAATGCACTTTACATTGCCATTCTTCTCCATGATATTGGTCATGGACCTTTTTCCCATGCCATGGAACACAGTATCGTAGAAGAAGTTAACCACGAATCTATTTCGTTGCTTTTCATGAATCAATTAAATGAAGAATTTAACGGGCAACTGAGTTTAGCTATTCAGGTATTTAAGGGAGATTACCATCGTAAATTCATGTTGCAACTTATATCCAGTCAGCTTGATATGGACAGAATGGATTATCTTAAACGCGATAGTTTTTATACAGGTGTTGCCGAAGGAAATATTAACTCGGATAGGCTTATACAAATGATGAATGTGGTTAATGACGTTTTGGTAATGGAAGAAAAAGGTATCTATTCTATAGAGAAGTTTTTAATGGCTCGAAGGCTAATGTATTGGCAGGCTTACTTGCATAAAACTAGTTTAGTAGCAGAGTTGACATTAACAAAAACATTAAAGCGAGCAAAAGAATTAATTCAGAAAGGGGTGCCAATTTCATGTAGTGAGCCACTCTTATATTTTATGCAAAATAAAGTCACTTTGGATACTTTTGGTGCTCAAGAATTAAACACTTTTGCAAAGTTGGACGATTTTGATATTATCAGTGCGCTCAAGTCATGGCAATATCATGAAGATTTCATTTTGAGCAGTTTGAGCAAGATGATTATCAATCGGGATTTATCAAAGATAAAGCTCAATAACGAAAAATTTCCTGCTGAAGTATTACAAAAAATGATAATAACTTTTGCAAAAGATAATAATATTAGCCAACAGGAAGCACACTATTTTATCTTTAAGGGAAAAATAAAAAATCAAGCCTATAGCAAAGATGCGGAACCTATTAGCATCTTGAAAAAGGACAAAACTATTGAAGATGTTGTGGAAGCTTCGGACCAACTGAATTTAAAAGCTTTATCTAAACCTGTAACGAAGTATTTTATCTGTTTTCCAAAAGTCCTAGCATAAAACAACTATTAAAATCTAAATTTTTATATTTTTGTAGCAATGAAATTTACAGCAGCTCAAATAGCAGATATTCTAGAAGGCGAAGTTGTCGGTAATCCCGATGTAGTTGTCTATAAGTTATCCAAGATTGAAGAAGGTTTGGAAGGATCGTTAACATTTTTGGCCAATCCAAAATATGTAAACTATATATATACCACTAAAGCCACAATCACAATAGTTAATGCCACTTTTGAACCTGAAGGCAAACTGACAACCACTTTGATAAAAGTTGAAGACGCCTATTCTTCCTTTTCCAAATTACTTGAATATTACAATCAAGTAAAATTAATGAAATCAGGAATAGAACAACCTTCGGTTATTTCCGAAAATGTAGTTTATGGCGAAAACCTTTATTTAGGCAGTTTTTGCTATTTAGGCAAGAATGTAGTCATTGGTGATAACGTTAAAATTTACCCTAATACTTTTATTGGCGATAATGTGACGATTGGCGATAACACCATCCTTTTTGCAGGTGTACGTGTTTATTCTGAATCTGAAATAGGTGCAAATTGTAGTATCCATTCGGGTTCTATAATAGGTTCTGACGGTTTTGGGTTTGCCCCAAATCCTGACGGAACATTTTCGAAAATCCCACAAATTGGCAACGTTATTTTAGAAGACAATGTAGATGTCGGGTCATGTACCACAATAGATAGAGCCACAATGGGATCTACAATTATAAGAAAAGGGGTTAAACTTGATAACCAAATACAAATTGCCCACAATGTGGAAATTGGCGAGAATACTGTTATTGCTGCACAAACCGGTGTTGCAGGTTCTACCAAAATTGGAAAAAACTGCATGATTGGCGGTCAAGTAGGTATTGCTGGACATATTACCATTGGTAATAATGTTCGCATTCAAGCTCAATCGGGAGTTGGTAAAAATATTAATGATGATGAAGTTTTACAAGGTAGTCCGAGTTTTGGCTATAACGATTACAGCAAATCTTACGTGCATTTTAAGAACCTACCAAAAATAGTTTCTGAACTAAATGAATTAAAAAAAACAATAAACAATAAAGAATAAAACCATGGTAAAACAAAAGACCATAAAGAGCGATATTTCTCTTACTGGAGTTGGGTTGCATACAGGAAGAGAAGTAAAAATTACCTTCAAACCAGCACCAATCAATAGCGGATTTTCTTTCGTTAGAATTGATTTAGAAGGACAGCCAATTATTGAAGCTGATGCCAACTATGTTGTAAATACGCAACGCGGAACCAATTTAGAAAAATTAGGAGTAAAAATCCAAACCCCCGAACATGTTTTAGCAGCTCTTATTGGTTGCGATATTGATAACATTATTATCGAATTAGATGCCTCAGAATTGCCAATCATGGACGGTTCATCAAAATATTTTGTTCAAGCCATCGAGAAAGTAGAAATTGTAGAACAAGATGCCGATAGAAAATATTATGTGGTGAAGGAAGTCATTTCTTTTATGGACGAATCTACTGGTAGTGAAATAATGGTGATGCCATGTGATGATTATCAAATAACGACAATGGTAGACTTTGGAACCAAAGTGCTAGGTACTCAAAATGCTACATTAAAAAATATTGCCGATTTCAAAACAGAAATTGCCGAATCTAGAACCTTTAGTTTTCTTCACGAATTGGAAACCCTTCTTGATGAAGGTTTAATTAAAGGTGGCGATTTGAACAATGCCATCGTTTATGTTGACAAAGAGATTTCTGAAAAAACAATGAACAATCTTAAAGTGGCCTTTGGGAAAGAAAAAATTTCGGTTAAACCAAATGGAATTCTTGACAATCTAACGTTGCATTATCCAAACGAAGCGGCACGCCACAAACTTTTGGATGTCATTGGAGATTTAGCTTTGATTGGAATGCGAATCAAAGGAAAAGTAATTGCCAATAAACCAGGACATTTTGTAAACACGCAATTTGCAAAAAAATTATCCAAGATAATTAAAACAGAACAACGCAACCAAGTGCCTGTTTTTGATTTGCATTTAGAACCATTGATGGATATTCACAAGATTATGAGTATCTTGCCACACCGTCCGCCGTTTTTATTCATCGATAGAATAATTGAGATGTCTGAAAGTCATGTGGTTGGAATGAAAAATGTTACCATGAACGAAAGTTTTTTTGTGGGTCATTTTCCGGAAGCTCCTGTTATGCCTGGTGTTATCATCGTGGAAGCAATGGCACAAACCGGTGGAATTTTAGTGTTAAGCACTGTTCCTGATCCTGAAAATTATTTGACTTTTTTCATGAAAATTGACAATGTGAAATTCAAACATAAAGTATTGCCTGGCGATACTTTGATATTCAAATGTGAACTCATTACACCAATAAGAAGAGGCATTTGTCACATGCAAGCTAAAGCATACGCTAATGGAAAATTAGTAGCCGAAGCAGAGTTGATGGCACAAATCGCTAAAAAACAATAAGATATGAATCAACCTTTAGCATACGTTCATCCAGGTGCAAAAATAGCCAAAAATGTTGTAATCGAACCTTTTACAACCATTCACAATAATGTTGTTATTGGAGATGGAACTTGGATTGGTTCTAATGTTACCATTATGGAAGGCGCAAGAATTGGAAAAAATTGCAATATTTTCCCCGGAGCTGTTATTTCAGCCGTGCCTCAAGATTTAAAATTTGGAGGTGAAGATTCGCTTGCTGTTATTGGCGACAATACTACTATTAGAGAATGTGTCACCATCAATCGGGGTACCGTTGCCTCCGGTCAAACCACCATTGGAAATAATTGTTTGATTATGGCAACAGCACATATTGCTCACGATTGTCACATTGGCGATAATGCTATTGTAGTAAACGGCGTGGCCTTAGCAGGTCATGTTATCGTTGGAAAATATGCCATTATTGGTGGTTTAGCAGCTATTCATCAATTTATTCACATTGGTGATCACGCCATGATTTCGGGAGGTTCATTGGTAAGAAAAGATGTTCCGCCATTCACAAAAGCGGCCAAAGAACCTTTATCTTATGTTGGTATCAATTCTGTTGGGCTAAGAAGAAGAGGTTTTTCTACCGACAAAATCCGCGAAATTCAGGAAATCTATAGGATATTATACCAAAAAAACTATAACACTTCCCAAGCCGTTGGTATTATCGAAGCAGAAATGGAAGCAACACCAGAACGAGACGAAATTCTTGATTTTATCCGAAATTCTTCCCGTGGTATCATGAAAGGATATACCGGAGGTTATTAAAAAAAACAGACTTAGAAAAAATATTCAATAATAAAAAGAAATAAAAATGGCATCTACATCAGATATAAAAAACGGACTGTGCATCAAATACAACAATGATATTTATAAAATCATTGAATTCCTTCACGTAAAACCAGGAAAAGGTCCTGCATTCGTTAGAACAAAATTAAGAAGTTTATCCAATGGTAAAGTTTTAGATAATACGTTTTCTGCAGGTCACAAAATTGAAGAAGTGCGCGTCGAAAACCACAAATTCCAATTTTTATATCCAGAAGGCGATGAATTTCACTTTATGAATACAGAGACTTTTGAGCAAATCTCTTTAAATAAAAATATCCTCGACTCTCCTGATTTATTGAAAGAAGGCGAAAGCGTAATGGTAAGCATCAACACAGAAACCGATTTGCCTTTATCAGTAGATATGCCATCATCGGTAATTCTAGAGGTTACTTATGCCGAACCTGGAGTTAAAGGAAATACGGCTACAAACGCAACAAAATCAGCAACTGTT
Organism: Flavobacterium sp.; assembly: GCA_044377655.1. Classification (GTDB taxonomy): domain Bacteria; phylum Bacteroidota; class Bacteroidia; order Flavobacteriales; family Flavobacteriaceae; genus Flavobacterium. Next base: position 3,898 of record JBILYQ010000013.1, on the reverse strand, counting down.
GAAACTGGAGCCATAATAAATGTGCCTCTATTTATCAACGAAGGTGACAAAATCAAAATTGACACGTCTAACGGTAATTACATGGAACGTGTAAAATAATAGTTGGCCGTTTCAGTTTTCAGTCTCAATTTTATTGAGTTTAAAATAAACGTCACTGATATAATAATAAAATGAAATTTCCAAAAGTACATTCTCTAGAAGAAATCAGCAATTTGCTCCATTGCGAATACGTTGGCGATAAAAACTTTCCTGTTCTAGGCATGAACGAAATTCATGTTGTAGAAAACGGCGATATTGTTTTTGTTGACCATCCAAAGTATTATGACAAAGCACTACAATCTGCAGCTACTATTGTATTAATCAATAAAAAAGTAGATTGCCCTGCTGGAAAAGCACTATTGATTTCGGATGATCCTTTTAGAGATTTCAACACATTGACAAAACATTTTCGCCCTTTTGTTGCTTCTCATGAGAGTGTTTCTAAAACAGCTTCAATAGGCGAGGGAACTATAATTCAACCTAATTGTTTTATTGGAAATAATGTACAAATTGGGAAAAACTGCTTACTTCATGCCAACGTCATTGTCTATGATAATACCGTTATTGGCAATAATGTAATCATCCATTCGGGAACAATTTTAGGAGCAGATGCCTTCTATTATAAAAAACGTCCCGATGGTTTTGACCAATTACTATCAGGTGGAAGAGTGGTCATTCAAGACAACGTTGGAATCGGCGCTTTGTGCACCATTGACAAAGGCGTTACTGGCGATACTACCATTGGCGAAGGAACAAAAATTGACAATCAAGTGCATGTTGGACACGATACCGTTATTGGTAAAAAATGTTTGATAGCTTCACAAACCGGTATTGCAGGTTGCGTAATCATTGAAGACGAAGTAACACTTTGGGGACAAGTAGGTACAACGAGCGGAATCACTATTGGAGCGAAAGCCGTAGTGCTTGGACAAACAGGCGTAACCAAATCCATTGAAGGAGGCAAGTCCTATTTTGGAACTCCTGTAGAAGAATCTCGGGAGAAATTAAAACAATTGGCCTACATAAAACGAATACCTGAATTACTTTCAAAAAAATAATAGTATGAATGCAAAGCAAATTGTTCAAGATTTTTACAAATCAGATGTGTTGCTATCAAGCACATTGGTTACTGAATTTTTGCATCCCGATGTGGTTCTCGAATGGCATAGTAGCACGGGCTTTATCAAACTCAGTCATGATGAAATTATTGCCTATAGCAATGAACTCAGCAAAGCGTACATTCGTTCCAAAATCAGAATTAGTCATATTCTAGAAGAGGGAAACACCGTCTCTGTTCGCTATTCACACTATGTAAAAACAGTTGAAAATCCGAGAGAAGAAATGCTTTTAGCCAACTTCATCGTCATTTGGGAACTCAAAAACGACAAACTCTATCGTGGTTATCAAATGAGCCAGTTGTACTAGTTTATCATATATAGGTATTTAGCATTATTATGACTAAAAAACTCAACTCAGAACACTGAATACTAACCACTTTTTTATACTTTTGCAACACAAAAATAAAAACACAATTTAACAAACATAAACATGAGCGTTTTAGTTAATAAAGATTCGAAAATAATAGTTCAAGGATTCACAGGTAGCGAAGGTACTTTTCATGCCTCTCAAATGATTGAATATGGAACAAACGTTGTAGGTGGAGTAACGCCAGGAAAAGGTGGAACAACCCATTTAGATCGTCCTGTTTTTAACACCGTCAAAGATGCTGTTCAACAAGCAGGTGCCGATACTACTATCATTTTTGTACCACCCGCTTTTGCTGCTGACGCAATCATGGAAGCTGCAGATGCAGGGATTAAAGTAATCATTACAATCACAGAAGGAATTCCCGTGGCCGACATGATTAAAGCCAACCAATATATTAAAGGTAGAAATTGTAGATTGATAGGACCAAACTGCCCAGGTGTAATCACACCCGGAGAAGCAAAAGTAGGTATCATGCCCGGTTTTGTTTTCAAAAAAGGAACAGTAGGAATAGTTTCTAAATCAGGAACTTTAACCTATGAAGCCGCGGATCAAGTAGTAAAACAAGGATTAGGAATCACCACAGCCATTGGAATTGGTGGAGACCCAATCATTGGAACTACGACCAAAGAAGCTGTAGAATTGTTGATGAACGACCCAGAAACCAACTGTATTGTTATGATTGGTGAAATTGGGGGTCAACTAGAAGCTGACGCAGCGCATTGGATTAAAGCTGATGGAAATCGCAAACCAGTTATCGGTTTTATTGCTGGTGAAACTGCTCCAAAAGGTAGAACAATGGGTCATGCAGGTGCTATCGTTGGTGGTGCTGACGATACAGCCGAAGCCAAAAAACGTATCATGAGAGAATGTGGTATCCACGTAGTGGATTCTCCTGCTGAGATTGGTAAAAAAGTAAAAGAAATTTTAGGATAACAATCCTTTGTCACCCTGAGCACTGTCGAAGGGCTAACAATAAATTCAAAGCTCCGTCTAGTTGAATTAACCAGATGGAGCTTTTTTATTAAATAAAAGATAACAATGTACAAAGAAGTAAAAAAATTCAAAACAGGAAATAGTTTCACCTTTACACCCGATCAAAACTTGGAAGAAGTCTGCAACGCCTCCGAAAACGGTAGCGGTGTATTCCTAGTATTTGAAGTTGACGGCGAAGCCAAAGAACTAATTATGGTAGGATCAACAGGAACTATACAAAATGACGGAACGCTAAAAAGTAAAAACGGCGGACTGTATGACAAAATTGTCAACGGACAACAATTCGCCAAAACAGGCAGAAAATATACTTGGCCAACCCAAATGCAAAAAGAAGAAATTGCCCAACTCGAAGTGTTTTGGTATGAAACTTTCAACGCCAAGACAAGCATTATTCCAACCTTTTTAGAAGCACAACTGCTGCAAAATTTCTTAACCGAAAATGGTCGTTTACCTAGATGGAACGTAGCGTTTTAGTTTTTAAATAGTATCTATAAAAAAACTCCCGAGATTATCGGGAGTTTTTTTGTTATTGCGGAAAAGGGCTTGCCCATTTGGTATCGCTGTAGACATTGGTTCCAGAGAGTGTTTGCAGAAAGGCAATGACGGCATTTACTTCGGGCGCGCTTAAATTTAGCTGTTGCCCAAAACCATTGGGGCGCAATCTTGGGTCGAGATTGGTGTTTCCCGGTGCCAAATTAATGGTGCCATAATGCCCAATGGCAGCTTGCAGCGAGGCAATAAATCCGGTGTGCATCATTGGGCCGTTGAGGGTTCCGTCAGCTTTTACCAAATCGCGCAGTGACGGTGCTCGAGTATTAGTAATATCAATACCTGGCGCATTCAAATTGCCAATAATGCCATTATTCAGCGTATTAGGATCAATATCAAATTCAGGCGCAGCATGACAAGCTACACAACCAATTCCGCCACTACTTCTAACTCCAAAAGCATCAAAAACAGGTGGCGTCAAAAAAAGATTTTTTCCAAAATTCTCCTGATTTGTAAAGTTAGAAAATGGCTGCCCATCATTTGCTGCCAAAGCCCTTCCCAAATCATATTTAGAATCAAATGACTGAATACTTCTAACGAATTGCGCTAACGCCAATTGAATTTTACTTTCTGTAACTTCTTCCGACCCATATACAAACCTAAACAACTCTCTATAATAACCAATTTGTCCTAGCTTAGTAACCAAAGCACTAAAAGATTCATCCCCATTAGTACCACTAAAGCCCATTTCACCATGATTTTTGATGGGCATGGTGGTTTGCAATTCAAGTGTCAAAGCGCGTTCGTCCCAAAAGAATTTGGCCTCGTTGGCAAATCGTGAATTGATTAATCGCATCGAATGACGGGTGGTTAAACCATTAACACCAGT
>JBILYQ010000140.1:0-6019 GCA_044377655.1 Flavobacterium sp. | reverse complement strand
GCATTCGCCTGTTGGTGACAACTCGCACAAGCAATGGAATTATCTAACGATAGATTTTTATCATAAAACAAAACCCTGCCAAGGGTAGCGCCTTTGTCGGTGATTATATTTCCAGCAGTATTGTCTTTGTTGATGTAAGCTGGGATAATTTGATTGGCATAATTATCGAGATTTTCTAAGTCCAAATTGGTGCCAAAAGCAGCCAACACGTTCGGATAAGTTTCAATAGGAACATATTCTTCTTCATTAGAATCATTACTATTACAAGAGAATAGCGTTGCAATAGCTAGGAAAAGGATGCTTTCTTTAATCATGGTTGGTTATTTGTTGGTTTGTTAAATTATTCATAATTTTTATTTTGACCATCATAATAATAAAAGGTTTAATCTGTAAACCCATTTTTTTTATACTTTAAATAATTCCTATATTTGACCTTTCAATAAATAAATAACCTAACTTTTTATAAAAATGAAATTATTAGAAGGAAAAGTAGCCATCATTACGGGCGCAAGTAGAGGAATAGGAAGCGGAATTGCTAAAGTTTTTGCACAACATGGCGCTAATGTAGCCTTTACATATAGTTCATCAGCCGATTCGGCTTTGGTTTTAGAAAACGAATTGAATGCTTTGGGAATTAAAGCAAAAGGATACAAATCAAATGCTGCCGATTTCAACGAAGCACAAAAACTAGTTGAAGATGTTTTGGTCGAATTTGGAACTATCGACGTACTTATTAATAATGCTGGAGTTACCAAAGACAATCTTTTAATGCGTATGAGCGAAGAAGATTTCGATAATGTTATCGAAATCAATTTGAAATCTGTTTTTAACATGACCAAAGCAGTTCAAAAAACGATGTTGAAAAACCGCAAAGGTTCTATTATCAATATGAGTTCTGTAGTAGGAGTGAAGGGTAACGCGGGTCAGGCAAATTATGCTGCTTCAAAAGCAGGAATGATTGGATTTACAAAATCGGTTGCTTTGGAATTAGGTTCACGAAACATTCGTTGCAATGCTATTGCTCCGGGATTTATTGAAACCGAAATGACGGCTAAATTAAACGAAGACGTTGTGCAAGGTTGGAGAGATTCTATTCCATTAAAACGTGGCGGAACACCAGAAGATGTAGCCAATGCGTGTCTTTTCTTCGCTTCCGATATGAGTGCTTATGTTTCGGGACAAGTGTTGAATGTTTGCGGAGGAATGCTTACTTAAATAATTATAAATTTAAAATTCAACATTTAAAATAAAACCAATAAATGACTGCTAACACAATTTTATTATTACTTGTATCAATACTAATTGCTGCTGGTTTTTCATTTTATCATTATTTATACAAAGCCAAAAGCAAGTCCAAAGTGACGTTTCTTTTGGCTTTTTTGCGTTTTATTTCCCTATTTGGATTACTACTTTTATTAATCAATCCAATTATTTCAAGGAAGTCAACCGAGATTATCAAAACGCCATTACCCATCATTATAGATAACTCAAGTTCTATTCTTGATTTAAAAGCAAATCAAAATGCTATAGATATTTTCAAAAAGCTTTCAGACAACTCTGATTTAGTTGCTAAATTTGATGTCCAAAAATACCAGTTTGATGAAGATTTTGCACCTTCGGATACTATAGATTTTAAAGGAAAGCAAACCAATATAGATTTGGTTGCCAATAATTTAAAAAGTATTTATAAAAACCAGTCATTTCCAACGGTTTTAATCACAGACGGTAACCAAACTTCAGGCGAAGATTATGTCTTTGGTTTCAACCCTGGAAATAAAGTTTATCCAATTGTTGTTGGCGATACGATGACTTATTTAGATTTAAAAGTCAGTCAGTTAAACGCTAATAAATATGCATTTCACAAAAACAAATTCCCAGTAGAAGTTTTTCTTAATTATACTGGAACAAAAAGCATCAACACCAATTTTAGAATTTTGCAAGGCAATACAGTTTTAAACGAACAAACAATTTCTTTTTCACCTTCCAAAAAGGCTGTTACTCTAAATGTTTTATTGCCTGCCAATAAAGTGGGTTTACAAATTTTTAAAGCCACTATTTCTTCCAAGGAACAAGAAAAAAACAGTTATAATAACGTCAAGAATTTTGCAGTAGAAGTACTGGATCAAAAGACAGAAGTTGCTTTGATTTCTTCAATAAACCATCCAGATTTAGGCGCAATTAAAAGAAGTATTGAGACTAATTCACAGAGAAAAGTAACTATAGTTAAGCCACAAGAAATTAAGTCATTAGAGAATTATAATGTTTTGATTTTATACCAGCCAACAGCTACTTTTAAAAGTCTTCTTGAGGCAAATAAAAAAGCAAAAATCAATACGTGGTTTATTACGGGTAACGCTACTGATTTTAATTTCCTCAATCAGCAACAAAATAGTTTATCTTTCAAAATGAGTTCACAGAAAGAAGATTATTTGGCCGCCTTTGAAAATCAGTTTACTCTTTTTTCGTTAGATGATATTGGCTTTGAACAATTTCCGCCATTAGAGAATCCGTTTGGAACTATTACCACAGAGGGAAATGTATCGGTTTTACTGTCATCAAAAATAAGAACTATTCCGACCAACCAGCCATTAATGGCATTTGCAGAAAGTAAAGGAATTCGAAGTGCGTTTCTTTTAGGAGAAAATAGTTGGAAATGGCGTGCTCAAAGCTATGTTGATAAAAAGAGTTTTGCTGATTTTGATATTTTTGTTGACAAAACAATTCAGTTTTTGGCATCCAATAATTCTAGAAAATCGTTGGTAGTCAATCATGAACGCTTCTATAATTCGGGAGAATCTATTGAAATCACAGCGGAATATTTCAACAAAAATTATGAGTTAGACGAAAAAGCACGTTTGACTATTTCTGTAACAAATACTAAAACAAAACAAGTTATAAAGTATGATTTACTAAAATCGACTACTACTTTTAAAGTAAATCTTGACGGACTTTCGCCAGGAAATTATGTATTTACAGTAAAAGAATTGAATTCCAATTCCTCATATTCGAATACTTTTGAGGTTTTGGATTTCGATATTGAAAAACAATTTGTCAATCCCGATTTCAAGAAATTATCCCAATTGGCAGAACAAACTCAAGGAAAAGTTTTTTTATCAAATCAATTGGAAACCTTGGTAAAACAACTTTTGGAAACGGAGAATTATAAAACAGTTCAAAAATCGGTTGTCAAAAAAATGCCTTTGATTGATTGGATTTGGTTATTGATTTTAATTGCTATTTCTTTAGCTTCAGAATGGTTTATTCGAAAATATAACGGTATGCTTTAGTGATAGTGATGATGAAATGTTTTTCTCTTGAGGGCAAAAAATTGTAATCGAATATAATCGTATAAAAGTGCTATTAATAGAAAAAAGGCTGCGATAAAAAGGGTTTTTATTTCTAATTTTTGATAGGCAAAACCACCTAAAAAACAACCCATAAAAAAGAATGTAATGATGGAAAAACGTAAATAAATGCTAGTTTTTAGGCGTTTATTTTCATCGGGTTTTTTGTAGAAAAAAAGTTGGGATAATTCAATTCCTAAATCTGTAAAAAGCCCAGTTAAGTGGGTTGTCCTTACTGTTGATTGTGAAATTTTTGTCACCATGGAGTTTTGAATTCCCATAGCAAAAAGCATTGCAAAAGCCATTATTTTTCCTTCGATTAGATACAAATTAGATTGTATCCCGAAAATTCCAACGCCAATTAAAATCATTATTTCCAATGCAATAGGAATTACATGTGATAATTCAGGATTTTTTGAAGCCATTAATTCGGCAAGAAAATTAGAGGTAAATGAACCAAATAAAAAGAAAACCGTAAAAAACAAAAAAGTAATTGCTGCCGAATAATCATTTTTCATAATTTCTTCGGCAAAGAATGCAAAATGTCCCGTAACGTTGGTAGTCAAAGTATTTAGGGCCAAAACTCCAGTAATATTTACAATTCCAGCCACAAATGATAATAATGTTGCCAGTCTTAGATTGTGTAAAAAAGTTCTGTTTTTTCCTTTATGACGAAACATGATTTTAATTTTGCACCAAAGTTACTACAATATACCTTTAACCAAATTTATTTCAAGGATTGAAATGAACATCAATTCTGGTAATCTTTGTTTTTCAATTGATGAAAAGCCGTTTGATAATAGGAAATTGTTTTCTTAATCAAATCAAGTCTTTCTTTCTGCAATGGTTTTTCTTCGTAAAAAATTTGATAGTTATTTGCCAAGGTTCCTTGAGGTTGCATTTTTAGAGAAAATTGTTTTACTTTTTTAACAGGTGAAATAACCGTTAAAACATTGTCTGAGATAAGTCCTAAATCTTGATAGGTTGCTATCAAAGCCCTTGGTTTATAATCGGTTTTGAGAACATCCTGTCCATAAAATTTGCTTTTATAACTAAAATTCAAAAGCCCAAATAATGTTGGCATTATATCAATTTGAGACATTAAAACGGCATTGTTTTCAGGATTAATAAATCCAGGTGAATAAATCAAAGCAGGTATTTTGTATTTATCCAATGGTAATTCGGTTTTACCTGAACTTGAAGCGCAATGATCTGCTACTATCACAAAAACTGTGTTTTTATACCAAGACTGTTTTTGTGCCATTTTAAAAAATTGGCTTAAGGCAAAATCTGTATATTTTACAGCACCATTGCGTGATTTTTCATTGCCTTCAACCCTGATTTTGTGACTTGGAAAAGTATAAGGTCTGTGATTACTAACAGTCATAATGTGATTAAAAAAGGGTTTCCCTAAACGTGCTTCCTCATTCATCACTTTTATTGCTTTTTTATACATGTCTTCATCGCAAACTCCCCAAATATTAGAAAAGGTTATTTCCTGAGGTGAGAAAGATTTTTTATCAATAATATCATATCCATTTCCGCCAAAGAAATCTTCCATGTTATCAAAGTAAGCATCGCCACCATACATAAATTTAACGCTATAATTTCTTTGTTTAAAAATAGAACCAGTAGAAAATTTGTCCTTGTTATCTTTTCGTTTTATAACACTTTCTGCTGCCATAGGTGGTAGGCAAAGCGTCACGGCTTCTAAACCTCTTACGGTTCGGTTTCCTACAGCATAAAGATTACTAAAAAATAAACTTTTTGTAGATAGAGAATCTATAAAAGGAGTAATGTTATCATTCTTCCCATATGCTTTTAAGAAATTAGCTCCTAAACTTTCGACAGTAATTAAAACCACATTTTTATGGCTTTCCAATCCTTTGTTTTTTACATATCCATTTTCTAATCCATTTGAAAAAATTGGGTTTTGAACTTTCAACAACGCAATCGCTTCTTTTTGAGGAAGTGTTTTATAAAACTTGTCATAGTCGAGTTCATTGTTCATAAAGGCCAAATAGAATTTATAAATCCCGTTGGACTGGAGTTCATTGGCAAAGACATTAGTTGTGTTTTCTTGTTTTGACAGGAATGGAATTGCAAATAAAGCCATAATAAACAATGGAATGTAAACGCCCAAATAAATAGCTTTTTGTTTAAACGCTGGCAATTTCTCTAGATTTATTTTTGTGTTTTTAACAATCAAATAGGTGAAAATAATTGATAGTATTCCAATGCCAGCAAATAAAGGAATAACAGGATACGATTCTAGGATATTGCCAATTACAGCGTTTGTATAGACCAAATAGTCAACCGCAATAAAGTTGTATTTAACCCCAAACTCATTCCAAAAGAAAAATTCGCTTACTGCATTTTGAATAATCAACAATACAAAAAGAAAAATGGTAAAAGTGAACAACGCCAAACGAATTTTACTCCTATACATTGGGAGAAAAAGTAATAATCCAAATAAAAGTGTTTTCAATCCAATGAAAGAAATCACAATTTCAGGAAGCGAACCTCCATATTCATTCAAAATTGTGTTGAAAAAAGCGAAGTATAACAACAATAAAACTAATGATGCAAAAATTAAATATCCCCAAGGTTTATCAAATTTTGAATTGGATAAAAAGAGAAGATAAAGCCATAAAAAGGAACTCATAATTACAAAA
>JBILYQ010000115.1:0-7016 GCA_044377655.1 Flavobacterium sp. | reverse complement strand
TACTATGTCTTTTGCTTTTTCTTTCTAGCTGCAGGAAACAAAACGTTATTCAAAATCAATCTGAATCCGGGAGAATTTGGATGCAAATCTAAAACAGTTGGCTCATCGCCTACTCTATGTTGGTAATCTTCGGGATCATGACCACCAAAAAAAGTAAAAAACCCTTTCCCTTTTTGCCCATGAATATATCTTGCTTCCTCGTTCAGCTGGTTTTCACCAAGTACCAAAACATTGGATTTAATTAAAGCCCTATCATATGCCGTAGTTTGTCCCATAAATCCTTTGACAAGTTGCGTGTGATTTTGACACAACATACTAGGAATAACGTCCCACTTTGCTGAGAATTCCATTAATGTGAAATAATCTTTTTCCATGGGGATTTGGCGTTTCTCAGTCATATCAATATCAGAAAACTCATAATGTTCCGGTTTTCTATCTAAAATAAAATCTTTATAAGCAAGGGTTTTTGAATAATCTATTTTTGATTGATAATTAGCTTCACTATCATCACCGTCAAACATAGGCTCACAAATATCAACCCCTTCTGCAGCCAAAGCGATATCAAAACTGTCTGTTGCAGAACACATGGCAAACATAAAACCACCTCCAATCACAAAATCTCTAATTTTTTTTGCTACAGCCAATTTTTCCTCAGACACCTTACTAAAACCAAGTTTATTGGCCAATGCCTCAGCTTCTTTTTTTTGTTCAATATACCAAGGTGCGTTTCTGTAGGCTCCGAAAAACTTGCCATATTGCCCTGTAAAATCCTCATGATGTAAGTGCAACCAATCGTACAAAAGCAACTGATCACTCAATACCTCCTCATCATATATTGGTGTAAAAGGGATTTCAGCATAATTCAGAACCATTGTCACAGCATCATCCCAAGGTTGCTTTCCTTTTGGAGTATAAACAGCTACTTTTGGTGCTTTTTCCAAAACAACTATTTCCATATTTTGTGATGGGCTTGAAATCTCCTCCAAAATCTGGTTGGCTTCTCCTTCCGAAAGGATTTCAAAACTTACTCCTCTAATTTGACATTCTTTTCTAATTTCTGATGCATCTGGCAATAAAAAAGAACCCCCTCGATAATTTAGTAACCAACTAGCTTTGAATTGTTTGTCCAAACACCAATAAGTAATCCCATAGGCTTTCAAATGATTTTTTTGTGAAACATCATCCATAGGAATCAATATAAATGAGGCATGGGATGGCACAACAAAAGCCAGCAACAATAGTAAGTAGGTGTATTTTGCTTTAATAGCTAGCATGTTTAACAGTTTAATTAAATCCGAAGATACTGCTTTTTGTGCTTATCTTAAAAATATTCTTGTGATAAAATTTAAATAAGATTCATGGAAAAATAAGCCATTTGAAACACTTATTATTCCAATAAACATAGCTTTTTAACCGGATTAACGTTTCTTAAAAAGGCACATCACTATCATCGTAATTAGCATTCAAATTATTGCCGAAAGCTTCGTTTGGTGATGGAAGATTTTTTGTTTGAAACGGATTATCATCATGATTCATTTTTGAGGGTATATCGTCATAGCTTCCAGAATATTCCTCAAGATTATCAAACTTACCCAAGTTTCCAATAAACTTCAATCGAATACTTTCTAAACTTCCATTTCTGTGTTTAGCAATTATAAATTCTGCTTGTCCAGCTGTTGGCGATTGCTCGTCATCATCCCATTCATCAATTTTGTAGTATTCTGGGCGATAAATAAACGAAACAATATCTGCATCTTGTTCAATAGCACCAGATTCTCTAAGGTCTGATAATAAAGGTCGTTTGCTAGAACCTCGCGTTTCAACTGCACGAGACAATTGTGATAAAGCAATAACTGGAACTTCAAGTTCTTTGGCCAATGCCTTTAAGTTTCTAGAAATTGTTGATATTTCTTGTTCCCTGTTTCCACCACCTTTCCCATTGCTTCCTCCTGCAGTCATTAATTGCAAATAATCCACAATAATCAATTTTATACCGTGTTGCGATGCCAAACGCCTTGCTTTTGCACGCAAGTCAAAAATGGAAAGGGATGGAGAATCGTCAATAAATAAAGGTGCTTTTTCTAAATTTTTAACTTTAGTGCTCAATTGTTCCCATTCGTGTTTTTCTAGTTTTCCAGTTCTCAATTTCTCAGACGATAAACCAGTTTCAGACGAGATTAAACGAGTAATCAACTGAACAGAGGACATTTCTAGAGAAAATAAAGCTACTGGATGTCCGAAATCAATAGCAATATTTCGAGCCATGGAAAGTACAAAAGCGGTTTTTCCCATACCAGGTCTTGCCGCAATAATAATCAAATCACTAGGTTGCCAACCTGAAGTTATTTTGTCTAATTTTTCAAATCCTGTAGCAATTCCGCTTAACCCTTCTTTTCCTGCTATTTCTTCTATTCTTTTTTTGGCTTGAATAACCAAACTTTGGGCAGTTTCAGAACTTCTTTTTATATTTCCTTGCGTCACTTCATATAACTTTGATTCTGCTTTATCCAACAAATCAAAAACATCGGTCGTTTCGTCATAGGATTCTTCAATGATTTCAGAGGATATTTTTATCAAACTACGCTGAATGTATTTTTGAAGAATAATTCTGGAATGGAACTCAATGTGTGCAGAAGAGGATATCTTTTGGGTAAGTTGAATTAAATAAAAATCGCCACCAACTAAATCTAGTTTTGCATTCTTTTTCAACTGCGAAGAAACTGTTAACAAGTCAATGGGCTGTGAGTCGGTGAATAACTGAAAAATTGCTTCAAAAATATGCTTGTGGGCTTCTTTATAAAAGGCGTCTGGCTGAAGAATATCAATTACCTCATCAACCCCTTTTTTGTCAATCATCATTGCGCCGAGCACGGCTTCCTCAAGATCGAGTGCTTGTGGAGGTAATTTCCCTTTTTCTAAATTGATAATTGTCGTTTTATCAATTTTAATTGGATTCATATTTCTGAGGTTTTCCATGTAGCGAAAGTAGCTATTTTAAAAAAAAAATCGCTTGTGAGTTATTAATTAATAGTGTTTATAAGTTTGGTCTTTTTGTTGATAACCAAAAAAAAATCCGAAACCATTGGGCTTCGGATTGAATATTATTTGTAAGATATTATTCTTTATATTCGCCCATTTTGCAGTATTTGTCCATCCTTTGAGCCACTAATTCTGTTGTTGATAAATCTTTTAGTTCGTTAAAAGCTTTGGTAATATATTGTTCAACTGTTTTGAATGTAGTTTCTTTATCGTAATGTGCACCACCAAGTGGTTCTGGAATAATATCGTCAACTAATTTTTGCTTTTTCATATCAGCAGAAGTTAATTTTAAAGCCTCTGCAGCCTGTTCTTTGTATTCCCAGCTTTTCCATAAAATGGAAGAACAAGATTCGGGAGAAATAACCGAATACCATGTGTTTTCCATCATTAAAACTCTGTCGCCTACACCAATTCCAAGTGCGCCTCCTGAAGCGCCTTCACCAACAATTACGCAAATAATTGGCACTTTTAATCGCACCATTTCAAAAATGTTTCTTGCAATGGCTTCACCTTGTCCGCGTTCTTCAGCTTCTAATCCAGGATAGGCTCCGGGAGTATCGATTAATGTCAATACTGGAATTCCGAATTTTTCAGCCATTTTCATTAGTCGCAATGCTTTTCTATAGCCTTCAGGATTTGCCATCCCAAAGTTTCTAAACTGACGCATTTTTGTATTAATTCCTTTTTGCTGGCCAACAATCATAAACGATTGCCCGCCAATTCTTCCTAATCCGCCAATCATTGCTTTGTCATCCTTGAAATTTCTGTCTCCAAAAAGTTCTAAAAAAGTTCCTTTAGTCAAATTGGTGATATGTTCTAGAGTATAGGGTCTACTTGGATGACGTGATAGTTGAACACGTTGCCAAGCGGTAAGGTTTTTATAAATTTTGCGTTTAGTTTCTTCTAGTTTTTTTTCAATTTGTTTGCAGGTGTTCGTTACATCTACATTCGATTCTTGTCCAATCATCTGGCACTTGTCCAATTGATCTTCAAGTTCTTTTATGGGAAGTTCAAAATCTAAATATTCCATAGGATTTTGCTTTTTAAATTTTCGGTTAGTGCGACAAAGATAAAATTTTATATTATGATTAAAACTAATTTTGAATTATTAGTTTCAAAATAATTTGGCTTTGGAAACAATTTTTAACCTGCTTTTTTTCGACTCTTCATTATGGCATTTAATAAGACCGTAGAAAGGATAATTAAAGCGCCAATATAAAACTCAAAACTCATTTTTTCTTTGTCTTCGAATATAATTACCGCCAAAATAATTCCATAAATCGGTTCTAAATTAATGGTTAACATTACTGTATAAGGACTTAGAAATTTCATTACTGCCGTGGAAGCAATAAAAGCATAGGCTGTACATACAGAACTAAGAATTAATAAGTATAAAAAATCTTTGGTTGTTAATGCAAAAAATTTGACATTGAAACTATTGGAAATCAATAAAAACAAAGTAAAGAAAAGTACGCCTCCAGAAAGTTCATAAAACGAAATAACCGTTGGATGGTATTCTTTGACAAACTTACTGTTTATTACAGCAAAAAGCGCTGAAAGAAATGCAGAAGTCAAAGCCAGTAATATGCCTTCGATGTAATTCCCTTCAACGTTGAAAATTATTAAAAGCCCAGAAACTACTATTAATCCGAAGAAAACTTCGTACCATACTATTTTCTTTCCATACAAAATAGGCTCCAATATTGAGGTGAAGAAAGCCCCCGTGGATAAACATGCCAAGGTTATTGAAACGTTAGAAACCTTTATAGCTTTAAAAAAAGTAAACCAATGCATGGCAATTATAAAGCCTGCAATCAAAAATTGAAGTACTGTTTTTGAAGAAACTTTTATTGGGAGTTTTTTATAGCCAATATAAATCAAGATAAAAACAACTGCAAATAACATTCTGAACCAAACTAAAGGTAGTGCTTCAAGAGTAATTAATGCTCCTAATATAGCCGTGAACCCCCAAATAAAAACTATTAGGTGAAGTTGCAGATAACTTTTTAGATTATCGCTTGGCATTGCGTAAAAGGTATATCGCTAAAATTCCAAAAGAAAAATTGGGAAACCAAACTGCTACTATTGGTGGCACACTGGATTTCTCGGCTAAAACTCCAAATATTTTATCAAAAAATACAAAAGCAAAAGCCAGTATAATTCCAATGGCCAAATTGACCCCCATTCCACCACGTCGTTTCATTGAAGAAACGGCAACGGCTATAATGGTCAATATAAAAGCTGACACCGGAATGCTGTATTTTTTGTATAAAACTACTAAATAGGTATTTATATTTGAGGAACCACGCTCTTTTTCTTTGTCAATAAATTTATGTAAATCTCCTAAATTCAATGTCTCAGCAATGTAAATCACGGGTGTCAAATCTTCTAAATCAAAATTAAAGACAGTGTCTTTCTTCTCTCCCGTTTCAATAACGTCTCCCAATGCTCCCACTTTGCGTTTGCTGTAATTGTATAAAGTATAAGTACTGTCTTTTGCATTCCATTTAATACGGCTTGCAATCAATTTGTATTGCAATTTATCTTCTTTGAATTTCTCCATAGAAAAATTGAAAGCCATTTTTGACGTCTCATTAAAATTGCTCACAAAAATATATTCGTCTTTACTAATTTGTCGAAAGACATCCGAACTCTCTCGCATTTCAGCTTGACCATTCCCTATCAAATAGGTATATCTAAAATTTTTAAATCCTGCGCTCGCATTAGGAACCAAGAAAAAACCCATTAGTAAAGCAAAAAAAGAAACAATGGTTGCACCAAGAATAAAAGGGCGCAGAAATCGTGTAAAAGAAATTCCAGAACTTAAAATAGCAATGATTTCTGTATTGTTAGCCAATTTTGAAGTAAACCAAATGACCGACAAAAACAAAAATATAGGAAACAATAAATTGGCAAAATAGATAGTAAAGTCCAAATAATATTTAGCAACCTCAACAAACGGTACTTTATTCGCTAAAATTTTATTGATTTTCTCTGATACATCAATGATAATCCCAATAGGAATGAACATGAGCAACATTACAAAGAAGGTCGCTAGATATCGTTTTAATATGTATTTGTCAATAATTTTTAACATCTCTTCTGTTTAAACTGATGGTTGTTCTATTATAATCTTTGGCTCATTTGCTTGACCATCATTTCTTTCCAAACCCTAAAATCTCCGGCTAAGATATGTTTTCTTGCTTCGCGAACCAACCACATGTAAAAACCCAGATTGTGAATGGTAGCAATTTGTTTACCGAGATATTCATTAGCAGCAAAAAGATGACGCAAATAGGCTTTTGTATATTCTGTATCGACAAACGTATGTCCCATTTCATCTATTGGAGAAAAGTCATCTTCCCATTTTTTGTTTTTGATATTGATGGTGCCATTTGCCGTAAACAACATGCCGTTTCGGGCATTTCTGGTTGGCATCACACAGTCAAACATATCAATTCCTAGAGCAATATTTTCTAAAATGTTTATCGGAGTGCCGACTCCCATCAAATATCTCGGTTTGTCTTCCGGCAAAATATTACAAACAATTTCGGTCATAGCATACATCTCCTCAGCAGGTTCTCCAACAGAAAGTCCGCCGATGGCATTGCCTTGTTGTCCTGAATTAGCAATATATTCCGCAGATTGTTCTCTTAAATCTTTATATGTACTTCCTTGAACTATTGGAAAAAAAGTTTGGTCATAACCATACTTTGTCGGCACTTTTTCCAAATGATTAATACATCTATCCAACCACCGATGGGTCATTTTCATAGATTTCTGAGCATATCGATAATCGCAAGGATAAGGCGTGCATTCGTCAAAAGCCATGATAATATCGGCACCAATTGTACGTTGAATTTCCATTACATTCTCGGGAGTAAAAAAGTGAAAAGAACCATCAATATGAGATTTAAACTTTACTCCTTCTTCTTTAATTTTTCTATTAGCAGAAAGCGAATACACTTGATAACCGC
>JBILYQ010000114.1:0-7018 GCA_044377655.1 Flavobacterium sp. | reverse complement strand
ATTTGGTTTATGATACCAACAAAAACTCCAACTTGAATACTTGGAACTTAGATTTGTCCTACTCATGGTGGTTTGCCCCTGGAAGCCAAGTTTCTGTTTTGTATCGAAACAGTTCCTCTTCTTTTACCCGAGAATTTAATCGAGAATTTGATTCTAATTTAAAAAATGCCGTCGACAATCAAAATCTAAATCACATCTTTTCTATAAGTGTTCGCTACTTTATTGACTATAATTCTTTGAAGAATTAACTACTAATAGGTCAAATAATTATCAAATTCGCAATGATAATTTGCGTCTGAAAATCCCAAAATGATTTACCTTTGTTTAAAATTCAAAGACAATGAATAAAAAAGTGATTTTGATGATTTTGGACGGTTGGGGAAAATCTCCAGACCCAAAAGTTTCCGCTATAGATAACGCAAACATTCCATTTATAAATAGTTTATACACCAAATACCCCAGTGCACAACTCCGTACTGACGGGTTGAATGTTGGCTTACCAGAAGGACAAATGGGCAACTCCGAAGTTGGACATATGAATCTCGGAGCAGGCAGAATTGTATATCAAGATTTGGCGAAAATAAATTTAGCCGTTAAAAACCATACTTTAAGCAAGGAACAAGTATTAATTGATGCATTTGCTTACGCGAAAACCAACAATAAACCAGTTCACTTTTTAGGATTAGTTTCCGATGGTGGTGTTCATTCACACACATCTCATCTTCGAGGTTTAATTGATGCCACACAAGATTTTGGACTTGAAAAAGTATTTGTTCATGCCTTCACTGACGGTCGCGATGTTGATCCAAAATCAAGTAAAAAATACATTCAAGATTTAGAAGATTATTTATCTAATACCTCGGCAAAACTCGCTACAGTTGTTGGAAGATATTATGCTATGGATAGAGATAAAAGATGGGAAAGAGTAAAACTAGCCTACGGTTTATTAGTAAACGGTATTGGAACACCTTCCAAAAATGCAGCGGAAAGCATTGAAGAAAGCTATGCCAAAACTATTACTGACGAATTTATCCAACCGTTGCTTATGGTTGACCAAAATAACGCTCCATTAGCTACGATTAAAGAAGACGACGTGGTTATCTTTTTTAATTTTAGAACCGATAGAGGTAGAGAACTTACAGAAGCGCTTTCGCAAAAGGATTTTCATGAGCAAAACATGCACAAATTAAATTTGTATTATGTAACGCTAACCAATTATGATGAAACCTACCAAAATGTAAAAGTGGTTTATAACAAAGATAACATCACGGAAACATTGGGTGAAGTCTTGGAAAAAGCAAATAAAAAACAAATCAGAATTGCAGAAACAGAGAAATATCCACACGTAACTTTCTTTTTTTCTGGAGGAAGAGAATTACCTTTCATAGGAGAAACAAGAATTTTAAGAAATTCTCCAAAAGTTGCTACCTATGATTTACAACCTGAAATGAGCGCTTTCGAATTAAAAGACGCATTAATTCCTGAATTAAAAAAAGGAGAAGTTGATTTTGTATGTTTGAATTTTGCCAATGGCGATATGGTAGGCCACACCGGCGTTATGGCAGCGGCAATAAAAGCCTGTGAAGCCGTCGATGCTTGTGTAAAAGAAGTCGTTGAAGCAGCTTTAAAAAACAATTACACTACAATAATTATTGCAGATCATGGCAATTGCGAAACGATGATTAATCCTGATGGAAGCCCAAACACGGCACACACTACTAATCCTGTTCCTATAATACTTGTTGATAAAGATTTAAAATCCATTCATGATGGTGTATTGAGCGATATTGCTCCAACTATTCTAGATTTGATGGGAATACAAAAACCAGAAGTAATGACTTGTCATTCATTGTTATAAATAATTAAAAAAGGCTTCCAATAACAGAAGCCTTTTTTTATAGCGGATTTATCAGATTATAATATTCCCGTTCAATCCATTCCTGGTGCATCGGATGGGCAATTCTCACCATTTCCGTAGCGCGTTGTTTTAACGTTTTCCCATACAAGTCTGCTATTCCATTTTCAGTAATTACGTAATGGACATGTGACCTTGTGGTAACAACTCCTGCTCCTTGTTTTAAAAAAGGAACAATTCTGCTCTCGCCATTTTTTGTTATGGAAGGCAATGCAATAATGGCCTTTCCTCCTTCACTTAAGGATGCGCCACGAATAAAATCCATTTGACCGCCAACTCCCGAATACATTTTTGCCCCAATTGAATCGGCACAAACTTGACCAGTCACATCTACTTCAATGGCAGAATTGATGGCTATCATCTTTGGGTTTTTTCTAATTCTAGAAGTATCGTTTACCATGGACGACTCTCTCATTTCAATGAAAGGGTTATTATCAACAAAATCATATAATCTTTTAGAGCCAATTAAAAATGTTGCTAAAACCCTTCCACGCAAAGTCCCTTTATAATCACAATTGATTACTCCTTTTTCAATCAAATCAATAACCCCATCGGAAAACATTTCGGTATGCAAGCCCAAATCTTTATGATCAGTAAGTTTGGATAAAGCCGCGTTTGGAATAGAACCTATTCCCATTTGCAAGGTACTTTTATTTTCAATTAATGATGCCACAAAAGTTCCAATTTTTTCTTCCAATGGGGTAATAGGTTCCATTTCATGACCATAAATCGGCCTGTCAACTCCAACTAAATAATCTATCTCAGAAATATGAAGAATACCATCACCAAAGGTTCGTGGCATTTGAGGATTGACCTGAGCAATAACTGTTTTAGCATTTTCAATGGCTGCAACAGAGGCCTCAACAGAAACACCCAATGAGCAATAACCATGAATGTCGGGTGGAGAAACATGGATAAATGCCACATCAAGTTGCAACACTTTTTTGCGAAACAAATGAGGCAATTCGCTTAGAAATACCGGCGTATAAGAGCCATTTCCTGCGGAAAGTGTATGGCGCACATTCTTACCAATAAAAAAAGAATTTACATGAAAACTTTCCGAAAACTCAGGATTTGCATAAAGTGCTGGACCTTCGGTGTGCAAATGACAAACCTCAACATTCTTTAATTCAGAAGCTCTATCTGTAAGCGCATTGGTCAAAACAGTTGGTGCTGCAGCTGCCGCTTGAACATAAACTCTATCGTTTGATTTTATACTTTTTACCGCTTCTTCTGCGGTGACATATTTACCCATTACAATTTATTTTTAACAAATTTAAGCTAAAAAAAGCGCTCTAAATATGACAAAACTCATAAAATTAGTCAGTGTGAAAAATATAAATAAAAGTTAAAATCTCATAATTGATAGTAATACTATTATCTTTGCAAATAAATATTTTTTAATACCCAAATAGCTCATGAAAATAGTACACAAAATTGTTATGATTTCGCTTCTAATAATTTCTGCCTTCGCTAATAGTCAAAACAACAATGATAAGAACAAAGAGTATAATAACATTGCCGAAGCGCTAGTAAATCCAGAAAAAGTTTATCGATTAAACTTAAGCAATCAAAAGGTTATGATTTCTGATGATGAATGGTCAAGATTTATTAATTTAGAGTATCTAAATCTTGAAAACTATCACTTAAAAGAAATTCCTATTGGAATAACCTATTTAAAAAATTTAAAAGTAATCAATCTTAATGGAAATGATTTTAGAAAATTACCGTTAGAGTTTTCAAACCTTACTAATCTAGAAGAATTGTATTTAAATAATGAAAAATATATTGACTTACCAAAAACACTAACTGTTTTATCTAAATTACCAAAGTTAACTTCATTGCATTTAGAAAACGACAATTTAAAAAAATTGCCAATTGAAATATTAGAACTTGAAAATTTGGAAAATTTATATCTCAATCATAATAAACTTGAGGAAATACCAAAAATTAAAACTTTAGACCATTTAAAATATCTAGATTTGAATGACAATAAAATAGACCCAAATTTACTTGATATGAGAAATTTAAACTTTGGCTTCAAAATTAATTTTTAAAAAAAAAGTTATGATTGACGCAATAATACCTTTACTATCACTTATAGCATTAGAAGTAATTTTAGGAATTGACAATATTATCTTTATCTCAATTTTGTCAGACAAACTTCCCGAAAACCAAAGAAATAAATTACGCCTTTGGGGAATTGGTTTAGCCATGGTAATGAGATTGATACTTTTGGCATTTATTTCTTGGATTTTAAAATTAGACAAAACCTTATTTTCAATAGCAGAAACCGACTTTACAGGAAAAGGATTAATATTAATTTTAGGAGGATTGTTTTTGATTTACAAAAGCACAAAAGAAATTTATCACAAAACAGAAACTCTAAATGACAACCAAATTAGTATTCCAAAAAAAGGAAGTTTTAAAAAGCTATTAGGAGAAGTAATACTCTTAGATTTAGTCTTTTCTGTAGACTCAATTATTACAGCGGTCGGCATGGTTAATCAGCTATGGGTAATGTATACTGCGGTAATTGTAACTGTTATCATAATGCTTATTGCCTCCAAACCGATAAGTGATTTTATCACAAAACATCCTTCATTCAAAATTTTAGCGTTATGTTTTTTAATGATGATTGGTGTTTCATTACTTGCAGAAGGTTTTCAATTTGAAATTCCAAAAGGGTACATCTATTTCTCAATGGCATTTGCTTTTTTAGTAGATATCGTCCAAATGAAAACAAACCAAGATAAATCAAAACCATAATATGCAAAATATACTCTCAAATATCATCATCTCAGTAAACGAAAAACTCTATGTTAAAAACCCTGAAACATCAGAATTAGGGAAAAAAATCATTGAGCAAAGCATCATTTTAATAGAAGAAATCGGTTTTGAAAACTTTACATTCAAAAAATTAGGAGAGAAAATAAACTCAAATGAAAGTTCCATTTATCGCTATTTTGAAAGCAAACATAAATTAATGTTGTATCTTTCTTCTTGGTATTGGAGTTGGATAGAATACAAACTAGTTTTTGGCACTTCAAACATTGAAAACAATCTTGAAAAGCTAAAAAAGGGTATCAGCATAGTTACTGAAAAAATCGAAGACGATTCGGCAACAGAACATATCAACGAAGGGCTTTTGAATAAAATTATAATAGCCGAATTTGCCAAAACATTACACACAAAAGAAGTTGACCAAGAAAATAAAGAAGGCTTTTTCTTGATATACAAACGCGTTATAAATCGAATTGTACTGATGGTAAAGGATGTAAATCCGGAATATCCTTTTGCAAAAAGCTTGATTTCGACGGTGGTTGAGGGAAGTTTGCACCAACATTTTTTGAACCAACATTTAAAAACAATAACTGATTGTAACGAAACAATTTCGCCAACCGATTTTTACACGCATCTCGTTGAAAATGTCATAAAAAACAAATCATGAAACCATTAACACGCTTCTACAATTTATTAGCTTTAGACAAAAAAGATGTGTATCAAATCTTTTTTTACGCCATTTTCGCTGGATTAATAAGTTTGTCGCTTCCTCTGGGAATCCAGGCAATCGTAAACTTAATTCAATCCGGAAGGGTTAGCGCTTCATGGATTGTGTTAATCGTTTTGGTAGTTTTTGGTGTGGCTTTAGTTGGAATTTTATCTCTAATGCAACTTAGAATTACCGAAAATTTGCAGCAAAAAATCTTTGTGCGTTCATCCTTTGACTTTGCGGCACGGTTACCAAAAATAAAATTCGAAGCGCTTTACAATTCCTATCCCCCAGAATTAGCGAATCGCTTTTTTGATACGATGGCAATACAAAAAGGTACTTCAAAACTCTTAATTGACTTTTCGGCAGCGCTACTTCAAATCGCTTTTGGGATTATTTTATTGTCCGTTTACCATCCTTATTTTATTGTTTTTGGGGTGATTTTATTCTTTCTTTTGTACTTCATTTTTAAATTTTCCTACAACACAGGTCTGGAAACGAGCTTAAAAGAAAGCAAATTTAAATACAAAGCGGCAAGTTGGTTGCAAGAAATAGCACGGAATAATTCTAGTTTTAAAAAAGAATTAAACTTCAATTATGCACTGCAAAAAAATGATAGTTTAATTTCTGACTATCTCAATTATCGGGAGAAACATTTCAATGTTATCAAACGACAATTTACACAATTAATCATATTTAAAATTATAATCACCGCTAGTTTACTTTCTATAGGTGGTTATTTGGTTCTAAACCAAAAAATGAATATCGGTCAGTTCGTGGCCGCTGAAATCATCATCTTACTCGTAATCAATTCCGTAGAAAAAATAATTCTCGGTTTGGAAACATTTTATGATGTATTGACTTCCATTGAAAAAATCGGGCAAATAACAGATATGGATTTGGAACAAGAAACAAACACAGAATACACAAGTTGCCTGACCAACATTGTTTTGGAAACCGAAAATCTGGAATTTCATTTTCCCGATAGTAATGATACTATTTTAAAATCAATTTCGTTGCAAATAAACCAAGGCGAAAAAATATTCATTGATGGCCAAAACGGATCTGGAAAAACCACTTTAATCCGGATTTTATCAGGATTAATTCAACCAACTTCAGGATCGTTTTATATAAATGATGATACATTCAGAAAAATAGATTTGAAACAATATCGTTCACAAATAGGGACAATCATCCATGGTGAAACCCCATTTGAGGGAACAATTCTAGAAAACATCACTTTCAACGATGATACTGTTTTAAACGAAGACTTGAAATGGGCTATCGAATCCGTGCAATTATCCGGTGTAATTAAATCGTTACCGAAAGGATTGGATACGAAAATTTTCCCAGAAGGAAGACAACTTTCTTCTTCCAATGCACAAAAATTATTGCTAGCAAGAAGCATCATTCATAAACCCAGAATACTTTTCTACGAAGACCCAACGGATATGATGGACGAAAAAGTGGCAAACGAAATTATTGATTTCATCACTTCCGATAAAAACAGATGGACCGTAATCGTTTCCTCAAAAAATCCTTATTGGAAAACAAAATGCAACCGCCAAATCATAATGCAAAACGGAAGCATAAAACTTGATAAAAAAATT
>JBILYQ010000113.1:0-7082 GCA_044377655.1 Flavobacterium sp. | reverse complement strand
TTTTGGGCACCTCTTCAAATGTTTCCGAAATAACCTCTTTTTTATAATCTTTTTGATGTCTTTCTGAAATCACTTCTTCACCTTTATGGTTTAAGACATAGGAAGTCATTTCTTCAAAAATTCCTGCAAAAGCTGCAAAATCTTCTTTGTATAAATAGATTTTATGTTTTTTGAAATGAAAAGAGCCATCTTCTTCAGTAAACTTTTTGCTTTCAGTAATTGTAATGTAATAATCGTCCGCTTTTGTGGCTCTAACATCAAAGAAATACGTTCTTCTTCCTGCTCTTAAAACTTTAGAAAAAATCTCATCTTTTTCTAACATATCATTTTCTCTCATATACTTTCGGTCAATTAATAACTGTTTCTTAATACTTCAAAAATGGGAATTTTTTTATTATAATCCAAAAATTAATCTAATTCTTTTTCCGAAAGTTGTTTGTAATAAAGCGCTCTATAATAGCCTTCTTGGTTTACTAATTGATTATGAGAGCCTTCTTGAATTATTTTTCCGTCTTCAAGAATTATAATTGTATCTGCATTTTTGGCAGATGAAACGCGATGGCTAACAATTATGGTGGTTTTGTTTTTGCTTATTTTTAGAAGGTTATTCAAAATTGCTTCTTCCGTTTCTGTGTCTACTGCGGACAGGCAGTCGTCTAGCAACAATATTTCCGGGTCTTTAATTATGGCTCTAGCTATAGAGACACGTTGTTTTTGACCTCCAGACAACGTAATGCCTCTTTCTCCCAAAACGGTTTCGTATCTTTTGTTGAAAGTCATTATGTTATCATGTACTACTGCTTGTTTGGCAGCCTGAATAACTTCTTCCTCCGAGGCATTTTCTTTGCCAAATTTGATGTTGTTTTTGACGCTATCCGAAAATAAAAAGGCATCTTGTGGCACAATACCAATACTGTCGCGAAGATCAAACAAATTTACTTGGTCAATGGGCGTTCCGTCTATAGTTATACTTCCCTCTTTTACATCATACAAGCGAGTAATTAAAGATAAAATACTTGATTTTCCAGAACCAGTTTTCCCCAAAATAGCCAATGTCTGGCCTTTTTTTACAGTGAACGAAACATTTTTCAAGGCGTCAATTGATGTATCGTCATAAGTGAAATTCACATTTCTAAAGCTAATTTCTCCTTTAAGGATACTTTTTGATGTTGCTTTATTCTTAATTTCGGGTTCTATTTTTAGAAATTCATTGATTCGCTTTTGCGATGCTTCCGCTTCTTGCACCAGCGATGAAACCCAACCAATGGAAGCCACGGGCCAAGTCAGCATGTTGACATATAAAATAAATTCGGCAATGGTTCCAATGCTTTTAATACTTCCGTCGATGTACATTAATCCACCAAAATAAATCACGACCAAGTTGCTAACGCCAATCAAAGCTAACATTAAAGGACCAAAAAGCGATTGTACTCCAGCCAAACTCATGCTTTTAGTTTTACTTTCTTTTGCCAGTTCCACAATATTTTTTTGGTATTGATCTTCCAATGCATAGGCTTTTACAACTCGAATTCCAGAAAAGATTTCTTGTGTAAAACTTGAAATTTTCGATAGATATTGCTGAAAAATGGTGCTTCTTTTATTAATTTCTGTGCTCAACTTAAATATGATAAATGACAACAGCGGCAATGGCAGTAACGTGTACAAGGTCAATTTTGGAGAAACATTATACATATATAATATAACGATTGTAAAACGGATGAATGTGTTGATGGTATACATGACGGCTGGCCCAACATACATCCTCACTTTTCCTACATCTTCGCTAATTCTGTTCATTAAATCCCCTGTTCGATTTTGTTTGTAGAAATTTTGAGAGAGATTTTCATACTGTCTAAAAACTTCGTTTTTTAAATCAAATTCTACGTGGCGCGACATTACAATCAATGTTTGGCGCATTAAGAAAGTCAATATTCCTGCTACAATTGTTGTGGCAACAATAAGTAAAATGTTATGGATTAGTTCCGTTTTAATCACCGAGGCGTTCATGTCGTTCTTATGAAACTCCTCGATGGCTTTAAAAGATTTGCTGATTAATTTAGGCGTAAATAGGGAAAAGATTTGCGCTACAATTGTAATCAAAATACCTAAAAGAAATCGGTATTTATATTTGGCAAAATATTTATTCAAATATTGTAATTCTTTCATTTTATTTCTGCAAACACTATTTTTAGTTCAAATAAACAGTTAATATAATAATAAAAGTGTAATTTAATTATTATCGTTATTATTCAATTTTATTAACAAATCGCTAATTATTTTCTGTTTTAAAGGGTTTTATTGAATAAAACCATAAATTTGCATCATCTTTTTGATAAAACAGCAATGCCAATTTAATTTAAAATAATATGACTTCAGAAATTACAACACCAAAAGAGCTTCAAAAAATGGATCCCGTTTTCGGTCAGTTATCATTTGATAATCATGAGCAAATTGTTTTTTGTAACGACAAAGATACAGGTTTAAAAGCAATAATTGGTATTCACAATACAGTAATGGGACCAGCATTGGGCGGAACCAGAATGTGGAAATATGCCAACGAATGGGAAGCACTTAATGATGTTTTGAGACTTTCTCGCGGAATGACTTATAAATCAGCCATCACAGGTTTAAATCTTGGCGGAGGAAAAGCAGTAATTATTGGAGATTCTAAATTGGATAAAACCCCTGAAATGATCACACGTTTTGGAGAATTTGTCAATTCTTTGAGTGGAAAATACATCACTGCAGAAGATGTAGGTACAACTACAGATGATATGGACAGAATTCGTGAAGTGACTCCTTTTGTAACCGGCATTTCTGAAGGGAAAGGTGGCTCTGGAAATCCTTCTCCAGTTACTGCTTATGGCGTTTATATGGGAATGAAAGCCGCTGCTAAACACCAATTCGGTTCCGATAATTTAGCTGGAAAAAAGATTTTAGTACAAGGAACAGGTCATGTGGGCGAAACTTTGATAGATTATTTGACAAAAGAAGGTGCTTTAGTTCAAATTTCTGATATCAATCAGGCTAGAATGGAAGAGGTATCTACAAAATATGGTGTAACCATTTTTACAGGTCCAAATTTATACACAGCCGATGTTGATATCTATTCGCCTTGTGCTTTAGGTGCTACAATCAATGACGATACGGTCTATAAAATCAATGCAAAAGTGATTGCAGGAGCGGCTAATAACCAATTGGCAGTTGAATCAATACATGGTAAAATCCTAAGAGAAAGAGGGATTGCTTATGCTCCAGACTTCTTGATTAATGCTGGAGGTATTATCAATGTTTATGGCGAAATCATGAAATATGACAAGACCGAAGCCATGCGAAGAACAGAAAACATCTATAATACTACTTTGGAGATTTTTAGTTTTGCAGATGCCAATAACATGACAACGCAGCAAGCCGCCATGCAAATTGCGCAAAATAGAATTGACATTAGAAAAAAAGAGAACGCTAATAAATAAGCGGTATCAAAATAATTACTATTTTTGCAAAGCGAAAGATTTTCTTTCGCTTTGTTAATTTTAAAAAGTTCTTTCAAGGTGTTAAATAGAAGACATATTCGAGTTAAAGTCATGCAATCCATTTATGCGATGCATCAAAAAAGTTCTGATGATATTGAAAAAGAAGAAAAGTTTTTGCTTCACAGTATTGATAGCATTCTGGATTTGTACCTAATCATGGTTACAACCCTAACAGAAATCAGAAAAAAGGAAATTGTTTTTATAGAAACTTCTAGCAAAAAACATTTGGCCACAGCCGAAGATCGAAATCCAAACCGCAAGTTTATCAATAATGCTATTCTTCTAATGTTAGAAGAAAACAACTCCTTGAGTATGGCAATTGAGAAAAGAAAAATCAACAATTGGCAGATGAATGATGATTATATTCTGATTTTGCTCAATGATGTCAAAAAAAACGGATTGTATAAAAAATACATGAGCAATAATATAAATGATTTTGATGAAGACAAACAGTTTGTTATTGATATGTTCATCGAGTTGATTGCTCCAAACGAGAAACTTTATGATTATTTGGAAGATAATAAATTGACTTGGATTGATGATATTCCTTTGGTTAATACTCAAATATTGAAACAACTCAAGCAAATTACCAAAGACCAAGATTCGTTTAAAGTGTCAAAGTTATACAAAGACCAAGAGGACAGAGAATATGTAAGTAATTTATTCAAAAAGACCATCCTTAACGAAAAAGAATTAGCTAAAGAGTATATTGATAAAACACCCAATTGGGATCCAGAAAGGATAGCGGAAATTGACACCATTATTCTAAAAATGGCTATTTGCGAGTTTCTCAAATTCCCCTCCATTCCTATAAAAGTAACCATTAACGAATATTTGGAGGTATCAAAAGAATATTCCACACCCAAAAGCAGTATTTTCATTAACGGAATTCTTGACAACTTGCTTAAAGATTTCCAAGCTGACAATAGAATAATGAAAACCGGAAGAGGTTTAATGTAAAACGAAAAACAAATTTCAAATGATTAAAAGAAGCATTTATTTCTTAGCCATTGCATCATTGGCTTTTGCGTCTTGTAAAAAAGAACAAACAACTATTGTTCCTCAAGAAGAATCGGGAATTTCTAAAACCGCAACACAAACAAGCCCGCAAGATAGAAATCTTGTACCGCCACCGCCACCACCAGCCGACGGAAAATATCCTGAGATGACTTTTAATAGCAAAGAGCATGATTTTGGGGTAATCAACCAAGGTGATAGAGTGGATTATACTTTTGAATTTAAAAATACAGGTGAGGCTGATTTGATTATTAGCAATGCAAGGGGAACTTGTGGATGTACTGTTCCAGAATATCCAAAAGTACCAATTAAGCCAGGTCAAACTGAAAAAATAAAAGTATCTTTCAACTCTGCTTCCAAAAAAGGAAAAACAGGAAAGTCTGTCTTCATTACTTGTAATACCAAAAGCGGGAAAGAAGAACTGAGAATTAAAGCAATTATCACCGTTCCAGAAGGAACTAAACAAAAATAACTAACAATAAACAAAAAATACTATGGATCAAGTAACTCAATTTTTACCTTTCGTTTTAATGTTTGTGGTTGTCTATTTCTTCATGATTAGACCACAACAAAAGAAAGTGAAACAAGAAAAAGAATTTGAAGCAGCGTTAAAAGTGGGCGATAAAATCATAACAAAAAGTGGTTTCCATGGTAAAATTGCCGAACTAGCTGAAACTTCGGCGGTAATTGAAACCATGTCAGGGAAATTAAAAATTGAACGTTCTGCCATTTCTCTTGAAATGACTGCAGCTTTGAATAAAAAAGCATAATTAATTCTTTTTTTGTATCTACTCTGTTTTTAAGCGTTCTCTTTCTTTTAGTTGTATTTGTCATTCAAACCAACATTTTGCAACAGCATTGGCTTTATTTTTTCCATTCGTGCTATTTTAGTTTTTTCTTGTTTCGCCGTGTTGATGTATTCCAAGAACTCTTTCTGCTTGTAAGGAGAAAAAGCGTTGAAAGCACATTCCAAATCCTTGTTTGCATTTAATTGCTCCTTAAAAAAAGAACAAATTACTACTTCTTTCTTTTCTGGCCTATACGTTTTCCCTAGTTTTTCGTTCTCTATGGATTCCCTGATGTAGTCCAAAAGTAGTTTCTCGTTAATGGTTTGCTTAGATTGAAATCGCCATTGACGAAGGGCTTTTGTAACTCCTTCTTGGGCATTTACAAGAACTTTGGCGTCGTCCTTTAAATAAACGCCGTTAAAGAACCATACACCAAAATAGGATTTGAAGCCACCAATTCCCAATACGTTTTTACCATTAAAGGTATAGACTTTTCCTCCCCATTTTGTAGTTTCTTGGAGTTCTGTAGTGGCAATAATGGAATCGAGAAGCGCTAATTCGTCTTCCCAATGGTTCACCTTGTTCCAACCTTTTTTTTCTTCCACGGCAATGGTTATTTCTTCTTTGCTATCTTTTCCTTTTTAGCGCTAAAGTCACTTTTTGCAGTGAGTTCCACAATTTTCACAATGACGTCAATAGCTTTTTGCATACTTTCCACTGGCACATATTCGTATTTTCCGTGAAAATTGTGTCCGCCAGCAAAAATATTGGGGCATGGCAATCCCATGTAAGACAACCTACATCCGTCTGTGCCTCCACGAATGGGTTTGATTAAAGGTTTGATATTCAATTCGCGCATGGCTTTCTCAGCTAGGTCAACAATGAACATTACTGGGGCAACCTTCTCTTTCATATTGTAATATTGGTCTTTTATTTCAGTAACTACAATGTCTTCACCAAATTGTTTTGCGAATTTCTTGTTGATTTTCTTAGTGATAGCATGAACAAGTTCCTTTCTTTTTTTGAATTTCTTGGCGCTATGGTCTCTAATAATCAATTCTAATTTTGTTTCTTCAATGCTCCCCGAAAGCTGTGTTACATGAAAAAATCCCTCGTAGCCTTTGGTTTCTTGTGGTGTTTCGCCTTTTGGCAAGGCATTGATAAATTCATTGGCAATCAGCATGGAATTTATCATTTTACCTTTGGCATATCCTGGATGAACGCTTTTCCCTTTGAAAGTGATTTTGGCCCCAGCCGCATTAAAATTTTCATATTCCAACTCGCCAATTTGGCTTCCGTCCATGGTATAAGCCCAGTCGGCACCAAACTTTTCCACATCGAATAAATCGGCACCACGACCAATTTCTTCGTCAGGAGTGAAGCCTACTCTTATTTTTCCATGTTTAATACTTGGGTTTTTTATTAAAAATTCCATGGCTGTGATAATCTCAGTTAGTCCAGCTTTATCATCGGCACCAAGTAGCGTTAATCCGTTTGTGGTTATCAAAGTCTGCCCTCTGTATTGCAGTAAATCCTTAAAATAGCTTGGCGATAAAACAATGTTGTGTTCAGCATTCAAAACTATGTCGCCACCGTCATAGTTATTGATAATTTGTGGTTTCACGTCTTTTCCAGTAAAGTCGGGCGTGGTGTCATAATGTGAAACAAAACCAACGGTTGGCACACTGTGGGAAACATTACTCTCCAAAGTAGCCATCACATAGCCACTTTTGTCAATGGTGAC
>JBILYQ010000112.1:0-7105 GCA_044377655.1 Flavobacterium sp. | reverse complement strand
ACATGCGCCAAAATTGGCATTGAAAATCTAACTCTTTACGCTTTTTCGACAGAAAATTGGAATCGGCCAAAACTAGAAGTCGATACTTTGATGCGTCTTTTGATTAGTTCTTTAAAAAAAGAATTTGAAACACTTCAAAAAAATAGTATTCGATTAAATTGCATTGGCACTATTGAATTGCTACCATCAAAAGCAAAAAAAGAACTTTTGGACGTTATTGACAAGACAAAAAACAACACAAGAATGACATTAACACTAGCACTGAGTTATGGCGCTAGAGAAGAATTGTTAAATGCCGTTAAGAACATAAGCAATAAAGTTAAAAATAATATAATTTCAATAGACGCTATTGATGAATCAATTATTAATCAGCATCTTTACACGCACAATTTACCCGATGTAGATTTGTTAATTAGAACAAGCGGCGAACATAGAATAAGCAATTTTTTGCTATGGCAAATTGCTTATGCAGAATTATATTTTACGGATATTTTATGGCCCGATTTTAAAGAAAATGATTTATATGAAGCCATTATTAGCTATCAAAAAAGAGAACGAAGATTTGGAAAAACCAGTGAACAAATTAAATAATATTTCAGTGCATAAAAACTACATTAAAATACTCCTGACCCTTTTATTTTTAGGAACTATTTTTCATTCTAATGCTCAAGAGAACACCCCATTTGCGGAAGGTAAAAAATACATTTTAGCCGATGTTGAAGTAACCGGAAAAATCAGTTACAATCAACAAACTGTTGTAACATTTGCTGGCTTGGAGAAAGGACAAATAATATCTGTTCCAGGAGAAGAAATCAGTAATGCAATAAAAAAACTTGGTAAACTTGGCCTTTTCAATGAAATTGATTTTTATATCAACAAAATGGAAGGTGACAGTATTTTTCTTCAATTAAACATAAACGAGTTGCCAAAGCTTAGTGAAGTGAAGTTTGAAGGTGTAAAAAAATCAAAAACAGAAGCTTTAATAAAAGATAATGGTCTTACTAAAGGCAAAATTGTCAATGAGAACTTGATTACCACTACTAGAAATTACATCGAAAACAAGTACAAAAAAGATGGTTTTTTTAACACTAAAGTAATAATCAAAACATTTCCAGACACAACAGACGGGAATCAGGTTAAAATGCTAGTTATTGTTGACAAATCGAAAAAACTTAAAATATCCAAAATAGATTTTGATGGCAACGAAAAATTTTCAGATAAGAAACTGAAAAAAGCCATGAAAAACACCAAGCAGATTAATCCAATCAGGATTTTCAAATCGTCAAAATTTATTAAAGACAAATACAAAGAAGATTTGGTAAGCATTATAGACAAGTACAAAGAAAGTGGCTATAGAGATGCGAGGATTTTATCTGATTCAGTATTTTTAAACGAAAAGAAAAACAAACTGTTAATCAACATAAAATTTGAAGAAGGTAAAAAATATACTTTTGGAGATATCAAATTTTTGGGTAACACTGTTTATTCCGACCAATTATTGGGGAGGATATTAGGTATCAAAAAAGGAGATACCTATAATGGTGTTATGTTGGAAAAAAGAATTGCCGACAAATCCAAACCTGATGGAGATGATATCACCAATTTGTATCAAAACAATGGTTACTTATTCTCTAACATTAATGCTGTTGAAGTAAAAACAGAAAATGACATGATTGATTTTGAAATCAGAATCACAGAAGGTCCAATTGCATATTTCAATAACATTACCGTTGTTGGTAATGACAAAACAAACGATAGGGTAATCTACAGAGAATTAAAAACTAGACCTGGACAAAAATATAACAAAGAAGAATTGGTAAGAACTATTAGAGAAATAGGTCAATTAGGATTCTTTGATCCAGAAGCAATAGAACCAAAATTCAAAAATGTTGATCCTGCAGCAGGAACTGTTGATATTGAATATAATTTAGTGGAGAAAGGTTCTAGCCAAATTGAGCTTCAAGGCGGTTATGGCGGTGGCGGTTTTATTGGAACACTTGGATTGTCATTCAACAATTTTTCCGCAAAAAACATGTTTAAAAAAGAGGCATACAGACCACTTCCAATGGGTGACGGTCAAAAAGTTTCTTTACGATTACAAGCCAGCACCTATTTTCAAACCTATAGTTTGTCTTTTTCTGAACCATGGTTAGGAGGAAAAAAACCAATTCAATTTTCAACTTCTTTATCTCACAGTAAACAATTTTTATATTCAGGTACTTCATCAAGCGTAAACAGAGATAAAAGTTTCAACATCACCTCGCTATCCTTAGGAATGGCCAAAAGACTTACTGTTCCTGATGATTATTTTGTTTTTTCGAGCGCTGTCAGTTTACAATATTATGATTTGAACAATTACAATACAGGCTTGTTTACTTTTGGTAACGGAGCATCAAGAAACTTAGCTTACACGCTTGGTTTGAGCAGAAATAACAAAGGTGTAAATCCAATATTTCCAACGTCTGGTTCGGAATTTAGCATCAACGCTAAATTCACCTTGCCTTACTCACTTTTTAACGGAGTAAATTATGGTGATTTGGAAAACCAAGCTGCATACAAATTGAAAAATTATGGGGAAGGATATTTTGGTCCAGACGATAATTGGGTACCGACAGGTTCCTATATTGATGCCGCTAATGGAAATGCAGTAGCCAATCCTGACGATGCCGCTGTAGATCAAGCAAAAGTGGATCAAAAGAAATTTAACTGGTTAGAATATTATAAAATAAAATTCAAAGCAGATTGGTTTACCAAAATTGCTGGTACGCCACAAAAAGCTTTGGTTTTAAGAGCATTGGGCGAATTTGGTTATTTAGGTTCGTATAATAGCGAAAGAGGTTTAGTTCCGTTTGAAAGATTCTTCGTCGGTGGTGATGGATTAGCAAATTTCTCTCTTGATGGCCGTGAGGTTATACAACTTAGAGGTTATCCTAATCAGTCTTTGTCCTCCACAGATGGAGGAACAGTTTACAATAAATTCTCTTTAGAATTAAGATATCCATTGACTTTAAAGGCAGCAGCATCAATATATGCGTTGACTTTTATTGAAGCGGGATCGTCTTATGATACCTTTAAGGAATACAATCCATTTGTAATGCAGCGTTCTGCCGGTTTTGGTTTGAGAGTGTTTATGCCGGCCTTTGGTTTGTTAGGAATTGATTTTGCACACGGATTTGATGCGCTTCCAGGATTGACACAAAAGAACGGTTGGGAAACACATTTCATCATAGGTCAACAATTTTAATTATATTTGATACCATATTTCTAAATCGAAATCGTATGAAAAAATATTTTGTATTGCTATTTATCCTTTTACTTTCCACATACAATGGAAATGCACAGTCTAGAGGAATAAGAATTGGTTATATTGACATGGAATACATTTTGCAAAATGTTCCCGATTATACAGAGGCAAAAAACCAATTGGAACAAAAAGCACAAAAATGGAAACAAGAAATTGAAGTCAAAAAAGTAGATTTGATGAAACTCAAAGATGCTTTAAAAACGGAAAGAGTATTGCTAACCAAAGAACTTATTGAAGAACGCGAAGAAGAAATTAAATTTCAGGAGACAGAACTTATAGAATATCAGCAAAAAAGATTTGGTCCAACTGGCGATTTAATTGTACAAAAAGCAGTACTTGTAAAACCAATTCAAGACCAAGTTTTTACAGCCGTTCAAGACATTTCAGAAAACAAGAAATACGATTATGTATTTGATAAATCCTCTGATTTGACCATGCTTTTTGCGGCAAAAAGACATGACATAAGTGATCAGGTAATTCGTGTTATCACTAGGGCGGAAAAAAGACAAGAATTAAGCAAAAAACAATTAAAAGAACAAGAAGCTAAAGAGTATAAAGAAGATGTTGAAGACGAAAATCCAGCATTAACCGAAAGAAAAAAAGCACTTGAAGAAAAAAAATTGGCTCGTGAAAAACTAATTGCAGACAAGAAGTTAGCGGCTGAGCAAAGAAAAATTGAACAAGAAGAAAAAAGAAAACAAATACTTGCAGACAAAGAGGCGAAAAAAAATGGCACGGTTTCTGCAAAGGACAAAACTGTAGAAAAATCAACAGAAATAAATTCGGACCAAATCAATAAAGATACCGAAACGCCTGCTGAGAATAGCAAAGAAGCAAAAGCGGCAGAACGAGCAAAAATAATCTCTGACAGAAAAAAAGCATTAGAAGACAAAAAAAAGAAAGCTTTAGAAGATAGAGAAGCTGCAAAAAAAGCCAAAGAAGAAAAAATTATAGAACCAAAAAACGATTAAATAAATAATTAATAAACACTTTTTAAAATGAAACGATTAAAATCATTACTAATAGCTACAGTATTGTTCTTAGGGACAAGTTATTCCATCCATGCACAAGCAAAAACGGCACATGTCGATGTAAATGAAATTATTTCTAAAATGCCTGCGATGTTAGATGCCCAAAAACAATTGGAAAAACTTAGTGTAGCCTATGACACAGAATATAAAACAATGGCAGAAGAGTATCAAAACAAAATCAAAAAATACGATCAAGAAGCGGCTACAGTTACGGAAGCGGTAAATCAAACTCGTCAAGTAGAAGTTCAAGATTTGGTAAAACGTATTACTGACTACAGAGACAATGCTCAAAAAGAATTACAAAAGAAAGAATCTGATTTGGTAAAACCACTGATGGATAAAATTAAAGCATCCATTTCTAAAGTTGGAAAAGCTAAAGGCTACCAATATGTAATTAACGCTGCTGATTTACTTTTAGCAGATGGTCCAGATTTGACTGCTGACATTAAAAAAGATTTAGGATTTTAATAGTTGAAATACTTTATTTAAAACTGCTCAATAACTTGAGCAGTTTTTTTTTACTTTTGTTTCTATGATTAATAACAATCCTATAGGCCTTTTTGATTCTGGTATTGGTGGTACTTCCATTTGGAAAGAGATACACGAATTGCTTCCAAATGAAAATACTATTTACTTGGCAGATAGTAAAAATGCACCTTATGGTCAAAAATCCAAAGAGGAAATCGTTGCGTTAAGCATCAAAAATACCGAATTCCTTTTAGAACAAAACTGTAAAATAATCGTTGTTGCTTGCAATACGGCTACAACAAATGCTATAAAAGAATTACGAGCAAAATATTCCGTGCCTTTCATAGGAATAGAACCTGCCATAAAACCGGCAGCTACTCATTCAAAAACACAAACTATTGGTATACTTGCCACACAAGGCACCTTGAATAGCGAACTTTTTCATCAAACCACAGAACGTTTTCAACACACAAAAATAGTTGAACAAATAGGCCACGGGTTAGTTCAGCTTATCGAAAATGGAAAAATCAATTCGCCAGAAATGACTAAACTACTTCACTCCTATTTACAACCAATGATTGAAACCAATATAGACTATTTGGTGCTAGGTTGCAGCCACTATCCTTACTTGGTTCCACAAATAAAAAAAATACTCCCAAATCATATTAAAATAATAGATTCAGGTGAAGCGGTCGCAAGACAAACAAAAAATATTTTAAATGAAAAGGTTGGTTTCAATAACCAAATTGAAAAAAGTTCTCAACTCTTTTATACAAATGCGAATCCAAAAGTTCTTTCAAGTATATTACACAATAAATATCCTGTGATTTTTAAAGATTTTTAAGTTACTCTTCTTTAAACCAATTGGAGTACATCACATAATTATTAGATATACGCTCGATTTCACCAGCAAAATCAGATTGATCAATATCTTTGACCTTTTTTGCGGGTACACCAGCGTAAATAGTTCCTGATTCTACAACTGTGTTTTGTGTAACTACAGCTCCTGCGGCAATGATTGAATTACTTTGAATAACACAATTGTCCATAACAATTGCTCCCATGCCAATCAACACATTATCATGAACTGTGCAACCATGAACAATAGCATTATGACCAATAGAAACATTATTACCAATAATAGTTGGGTGTTTTTGATAAGTACAATGTATTATTGCGCCATCTTGAATATTTACTTTATTACCAATTCTAATGAAATTAACATCACCACGAATAACGGCATTAAACCAAATACTGCAAGAATCACCAAATGCAACATCACCAATAATTGTTGCATTTTCAGCAACATAACAATCCTCAGGAATTTGAGGTTTTTTTCCATTAACAGCTTTTATAAACATAGCTTAAAAAAAGTGTCCCGAAAATATCGGGACAGTTATTTAAATTAATTAATTGCGGGACAGTTACAGTGGTATTTCTCTCTTTTGCAAAATAAATTTATCCCCAAAGTAATTTGATGAAACCCAGTTGAATCGTACTTAACATTTCCTAACAAATGTGAATACGTATATGAAAAGACATAGTTATTGAAATTAACACCAAGTATCGGTGTAATGTACTGCATTTTTTGATCTCCAACAGCATTCCCTTCAACATATTGGGCCCCATCTAAACTTCTTCTATAGGACAAACCACCCCAAAGTCTTCCAAAATCTAATTCTTTATAAGCCTTCAAATTCAAATCAATTGTTTTCTCCTGTGTTTGAGTAACCAATTGAAACATCATTGATGGTTCCCACAAAATGCTTTCTGCATCACCAAAAGTATACCCAGAGTTCAGGATAAATCTTTTTAAATTTGTAGGTTCTTTATCGGTATATAATTTTCTCTCGTTACCTAAAAAGTTTTTTACAGTTGCGTGAACATAAAAATCAAGAAAATTATAAGATGCTCCAATATCTACATTGAAATAGGAAGCGCTTTGAACAATCGTCCCATCAATAATTGGATCATAACCAGGATTATTATCATAAAAAGTAGTTTCATCTAAGCTACTTTGAACAAAACCCGCACTCATACCAAAGGATAATTGATTTAAATCTACATTATCGCGTGAAAACATTAGATGATGCGCATAGGTTAATTTCATCCCTTTTTGCGAATGATATCCATTTTTATCATTAAAAACAATAATACCTCCGCCAGATCTTTCTCCTAAACTCCCGTTAAAACTTATAGTTTGTAAAGCTGGCGCATCTTCTTGACCAAGCCATTGCTGTCTTGCTGTAAGCCTAAGCTTAGCGCAATTAGCAGCTCCAGCCATTGATGGGTGCAATAAATA
>JBILYQ010000111.1:0-7124 GCA_044377655.1 Flavobacterium sp. | reverse complement strand
AGAGGCAAAAGGCAATAGGCAAAAGGCAAAAGTCCTGAAAACTTCCAAGCGAAGCGGAAAAGAGGCAAAAGGCAATAGGCAAAAGGCAAAAGTCCTGAAAACTTCCAAGCGAAGCTCATAACCTTATATAATATCGAAACAACCATGGGTAAAAAAATAAGCAAAAGCTATATCGCGGTTAGTACAATATGAAAGTAATGTTGTGGTAAAAAACCAATCGATATCCAATAAGTTTGTAGAAGTTGGAAATGATGCTGTGATGCTGTGGCAAAAACAAACCTCCTATGCTCTCGCAACAACAATTAGTTGTCACACTGAACTTGTCGAAGTGCGAAGTGCGAAGCTAAAAATGATAGGGTGTCCTTAAGTATATAAATCGCTTGGCTTCAAAAAAAATGCACCTTAGCAATAAGGTGCATTTATAATAAAAGTAGTATCGTGTTAATTGATGACTTTTCGAATAATGGTAACATTATCAACTGAAGTGATTTTTACTAACAACACCTGATTGGTTTGGCCGACATCAAAATGGGTTTCCAAGGCATTGATGTTTTTTTGCATTAGCAATAAACCTCCTCGGATATCATAAACATAAACAGACTTAATTTCAGAAATAGTGCTAGCGACTTGCCAATCGATGCTGTTTTTATAGATAATAACATTATCGCCACTGAATGCCGGCAAATCAACACCCAACGTAGCGGCAGTGTATTGCGCCACAAATCGATTGTCAAAAATGCCTGCCTCTGTAGTAAAAGTATAATTTCCAGCTTTTAAATCATGAACTATATTCAGGAGTTTGTCTCGCAGGTATATGTTTTGTCCTGCGAACAATCCGTCAAAAGTAGACAAGGCGATGGTATACGTAGTGGCGATTGTCGATTTGTACCCCATAGGCACGGTGTCGTTAGCGTCAAAAGGCAAGCTTCTTCCTTGAATGGATAGTTTTTTATCATCAATAATAGAATAGAAATTAATAGGATTTCCAGAATCAAGCACCGCTCCGTCAAACCCCCTATCCAATCCATTGGTGGCTGTTTCAACATAGGCAATTAATGCCTGCTTGTAATGCCCTTGGGCGCTGAAGATATCAAGCCACAAACGATGACGTTCTATGGGGCCAATAGTCGGTGCCGCAGGCTGGCTCATTCTGAAAAAGGCATTGTTATTGCCCAAAAGCCTCATGCTGTTGCTAAAGGTAGCGACGCCATTGGTCAATCCTCTTAGGAAAAACCCTTGTCCAGAGGCAATCTTACCATCAGGAATGCTGGTGTTCACGCCCAAATTGAGGGCAGAGTTCCCCGTTCCGATACCGCCGGAATAATTATAGACGGCGTAATCATTGTTTGTATATTGTCCTGCCGCATAAGGTGTGTTGTGAGTCCATAAATAGAGCGTGGCATCAACAATGGTGTTATTGGCTACGTCAGATAGAAATAAATCTGCAGACAAAGCACTTGGATAAGGATTACCCAATAAATTTAGGTTATTGATTCCGTTAACCACAATCGGAATGGTAATGGTGCCATTATTTGGAACACCAAAGAAAGCCCCATTATAAACACTAGTTGCAACCAAATCAAAGGTATTTGGCACTCGAACAATGTAGCCTTTTGCTTTTTGCATCACCGTGGCGCCTGGCGTAAAGAGCCAATTCTGTACCGCCGTGTTCCATTCAAAAAACTTGGTAGCACTGGTAGCTGGCGACAAAGACACTAAGGTTTGTGGTGACACTGGCGAGGACCAATAGGTATAATCAAAGCGGCGCATCGGCGTCGTGGTTCGTTTGTAAGTGATGTTTCCTAAATTCGTTGCGTTGCTGGTTTGCACCAAGCTGGCATTATTCTCAAAAGTCAAGCTTCCAGATGAAAAGTTAACTTCATTGCCGACAATCAAGTTATGCCCTGAATTAATAACCACGTTGCCCGAAAGAACCTGAACCGAGCATGCCTCTATGTCGCCCGTAGAAGAATAGGCGCCATTAAAAACAACTTTGGTGGCACTGTTTGGCAATCCATTGGTCCATACCGTTCCATTCCAAGTGGTCGTTGGGAAAGATACGGAAGCAACGGAGGAATAGACTTCGGAGCATACCCCGTTTTTAATGACGGCTCTAAAGTAGCGAATGGAACCTATTGTACCCATTTGCGCGGCAGTAAGCGTGACAGTTGTATTAGCAATGGATGTTCGGTTGACTGTAAAAGTCGCATCATCTGCATATTCCCACCGGATGATATTCCCACTGTAACCCGTCAAAGTCAAATTGGCAATAGAAGCGCCATTGCACAGCGTTTGCGTTCCATTTAATGTCCCTCCAATTGGCAAAGGGTCAACGGTTATAACCGAGGTGTTAAATGTGGTGCAACCATTAGATCCTGTTGCGGTAGCCGTGTATGTGATAGAGGAAGCAGGTTTAACATAAACAACCGATACGGCATTGCCCAATACATAAGGTACCGTGGCGGCAGAATCGGTGTATAGATACGTAACCGGCGACCAACTCAATGCCAAGGCAAGCGTTGCTGATACCGTTACATTGTCAATGGCCCAACCATAGTTCCAATTGGAAATAAAGTTAAACCGAATAGACACATTGGGCATGCCTATGTAGGCATTCAAGTTAACCGAGGAATTGACAAAGGACGAAGCCGTACCCTGTGTTGCCATATAGTTTTGAATGGTGGTCCAATTTACTCCATTATCGGTGGTCACTTGCACAAAGAAAGTGTCTCCACTGATGTATCGGATGTAATGCCAAAAATTGACCGCAGCACTGGTGGAACCAACCAAACTAAAGTTAGGAGATTGTAATGTGGTCCTTGTTAAAGATCCACTCCCTTGAGAATCGGAATTAGTAAGGTAAAACTGTGAGTTGTCATTGCTCACTATAGTTGTGGTCCAAAATGGACCAGGGCAAGTATAAGGACTTTGCCGTAACGTCCATTTAGAAGCTTGAACATCGCCCAACAAGGAGGTTTGCTGCACAGACCAATCATTCGTAGCGCCTTCAAAATTCTGAACCAATATAGGCACAGAAGAAGAAGCACCAACACTTCCTGTGAGGGGATAGATGCTGTTTTCGCAGAAAGTAGCAATGCTTGGCACCACCATGACGGCAGGAGGCAATGGGTTTACCGTTACAGTGTAAGTGACCCTATTTGCACATAAACTGCCAGAGCTTTGATAGGCCATTAAGGTATAGGTGGTGGTGGCAGGAGGATTAAAAGTAAACCCCGATGCCATAGAGCCAGAAATGTTGGAATTCGGATTCCAAACAAATGTATCATATGCCCCGTAGCCTGTTACCATAACCAAAGGGGTAGTTTCATTTTCACAAATAATAGTTGACGTAGCACTCAAGGTCAATGCTGGCGGCGGAGTGACTGTTGCCAAAACCGAAGCGCGTCCTGAAATACATTCAGTGGTAAACTTCCAGTTATAAAAGCCCAAATAATAGGAGTTGTCAAAAGAATTACCCGTAATGCTTGCTGCAGCGGAATTGTAAAAATAAAAAGCACCTGAGGTATTCATTGCTAATCCAGAGGTTGGTAATACGGATAAGTATAAGTTATAATTGCCAGGCGTCAAAGCCTGCAAAATAGGAATGTTTTGCAAAATACCTCCTCCAACTCCAGTTGTCACAAATGGAAAGGTAGCCAAAGTTACATTGGCTGCATTTCTAAGTAGGATTTGTCCAGTTTGCCCCGAGGCATAGGGATAAATATCGATGGACTGTAAGGTAGTGTTATTGATTACGGTAAAATTCATAGCCCCCGAAAAATTCTGAACTCCGATAGTGCCGCCAAGATTCGTAGGGGATGTAGGTCCTGTCTTTGCTATAGCACCCAAGGCTTTTGCTTCCACATAATAGGTGGTGGTAGCAGCAATATCGGGAGTAACGAAAGTGTTTCCCGACGCTAACAAAGTGCCTCCGGATGGCGAATCATACCAATTAATAGAGGAGCCTATATTTGGCGTAGCACTCAAAGTGAGCGATCCAACACCACAACGAGTGGCAGGGGTTACGCTTAAAACGGACGGCGTATTACATTCCGTGCTGAATGATTCTTCTAAAGACCAAATACTTTTTCCTCCAACACCACAATTGCCACGCACCCATACATAATAGGTTGTGGAGGCATTCAATCCGTTAATGACAACAGAATTGATTCCATATCCCGAAGCGCCACTAGGCACCGTAGCGCTAGTTGGCACCGTAGAAGATGTTGAGATATAATATTCATATCCACTTAGCGGCTCTGCTAGTGGCGGAGTCCAACTTAATGTGGCGTTAGTTACCCCTATTGGAGCTGCAAGCAAATCTATAGGCTCAAAACATGTTGGAGAAACAGTAACACTGATGTCATCAACAGCGATATAACTTTGGTTAAGAACGCTATACGCTTCAAAACCAATTGAATAAACGCCAGATGTCACAGGGGTAAAATCTACAAAAGCGGATTTAAATAGAGTATTATTAATGTTAGGCATATCCAATAACGTTTGTGTCATGGAAACAACTGCGGGAGCATTACCCAAACTGACTTTTAAATTTTCAGTAGTGGTGGTGGTTGCTCCTGTTTTGTATCTAAAAAACAAACGGTACGTGGTGCCGCCTATTAAATTTAGGCCCGGAAGAAAAAACCAATCATCCGTAGCCAAAAATGTATTTTTAGCGATAAACAAGGATTTGGGTGAAGAGGCAAAGGTGATGGAGGCAACACCCCATTGGATAGTATCAAGGTTATTATCTGCTCTTGTGAAACAACTAGGCACAACACCTATCGCGGTTGTGTCAAAATTTTGCGAATAAGGAATTGAATAATACCCACAAATTGTGGCTGTGGTTATCGTGTTACTATTAACGATACAACCTATACCAATGGCTCTCACTCGATAATAATAAGTGGTCAAAGGAGCCAATCCCGACACTGTAAAAGTCGTAACATTACCCATGGAAAAGTTGGCGAAACCAGGTACCAAAGCCGTAAATGTAGCAGTAGTGGATACATCTATAGCATAATCATTAGCACCCGCTACGGCAGTCCAATTGGCATCAAAATTATTCCCGCCAACATTAGTTGCCGCGCTGGCTACTGTTGGAGAAGAACAAGTGGTAGCGCTGCCCGTGAGAATGTTTCCTAGATTGTAAAAAGGAGCGCCAAAACAAGCGCCATTATAAGGAATGACCCAATAATAGTATTTTGTATCAGGGGCTAATGTCGTTTGAGTAAATGTAGTAAGAGCACTAACGCTGACCACCGTGTAAGTGCTGGCGATTACAGCACCCAAGGCATAGAAAGTCCTATTGGGAACTTGAATCGCTGTTGGCGGGGTGTTGACCGTGCTTCGTAACACCAAATAATTGGTAGGTGCTGGAGAAGCTGCAGTAAAACTATTCCCGACAAACGCGTTATGAGAGATGCTCGTGCCTCCTAAAACCAAGGCGGTAGGAAAAGCGGTTGGCGCAATACATGGCAAAGCTGGGGTATATTTATAAGAAAGGGCCAAATCAGGATATGACAAATTAGTGGTGCGCAGAGTGGAAGAATTCAAAGTTCCGGAGTTGGTATTCGAAAACCAGTTTTGGTCTGTGCTCATTACGCGGTTATTGACATTGCCTTGCGCAAAAGTTGCATTAGAACCACGCAGACCCACCTGAACGGTTTGGAGCGTGACTGAAGTTGTGCTGCAAAGGCCATAAATAAGCTCAACTGCATTATTTGCTTCTTTCAATCGTATCTGAAAATTGTAATTACCCGTTGGATTAGAAACCCGCTGGACATCGGTCCATTGAATGACAAACTCACGGTTGGGCGCCGTGCCTACCACATCATAGACAATAGCAAAACCATTGGACTGTAAATTAGTTCCAAAAGGGCTGATAACACCCGAATAAAGGGTATTGGTTGATAGAGAAGTGTAAGTGGCCGGCAAAGGCTGCGTAGCGCCAAAGGTGATAAACCCATTAGGACTTATAAAACATTGAGTATAGGGATTACCATCGTATTGAAATGTAAAAGGAAGTGTAGCTTGGTGAGCAGCACCTAAAACATAATCATCCCAAGGTGCAGCATAGGCGACAGTTGGCGTACCAGTTAAGGGAACATACCCAGTACCTGATAAAGACTGCGAAAAAGTATACACACTAACTTGAGCAGAAACACTAGTAGACACCAAAAAAAACAGTCCCAAAAAGAAGTTTCTAAAATGGCAATCAAAAATTTTAAAACCAACACCCAATCCATTTGGACGATTTATCATATTATCTATAAAAATCATAATTATATATTTTTAACTTAATAAATAGTTGGATTTAAATAAGTTTACTTCAATTTCAATTGTAAAAATACAATAAATCTTTATTCGTAACACCAAAAAATAAAAAATAAATACCTTTTTTCGACAAAACATACTGAAATATCGATAAATGAATTAATAAGTAATAACAGATAGAATGTAATAAAACAGACTTAGTAAAACAATGAAGAAAAAAGGCAAAAGGCAAAAGGCAAAAGTTGAAAGTCTTGGAAAACACCATGCGAAGCGACC
The DNA here is from genome assembly GCA_044377655.1 of Flavobacterium sp. Classification (GTDB taxonomy): domain Bacteria; phylum Bacteroidota; class Bacteroidia; order Flavobacteriales; family Flavobacteriaceae; genus Flavobacterium. The sequence continues at coordinate 572 of JBILYQ010000111.1, read as the reverse complement.
ACATTATAAAGTCGAAAGTCAAAAGTCAAATGTTGAAAGTCTTGGAAAACACCATGCGAAGCATAAAAAAGGCAAAAGGCAAAAGTCTTGGAAACCTCCAAGCGAAGCGACCACATTATAAAGTCGAAAGTCGAAAGTCAAATGTCGAAAGTCTTGGAAAACACCATGCGAAGCGACACTGTGCAACAAACAATAAAATCTGTGCATCAGTGGCTAAAAACCCAACCAAAGCGCCCCACCCCAAAAACAAAGCAAAAAAAAACCGCTCCTTTCGGAGCGGTTTTAATGCAATAAAAAACTATCTTTTGATTACCCGTAAGGTTTCCGTAATATCGCCTTGTGTTACCACAACACTGTAAACACCAGATGGATAAGGGTCTCCTAATTGTACTGTTTCCATAGAGTCAGCTTTTGATTCTCTTTGTTCTACTAGTCTTCCAATCATGTCATACACTTTTAACTGTACCATATCTTTACTTGACGTTTGCACTTGAATAGCAAACGTATTGGCAAATGGGTTTGGATACGCCACAGCTGCAAAGTTTCCTTTAACCACAACTGTTTCCTCATCA
>JBILYQ010000110.1:0-7144 GCA_044377655.1 Flavobacterium sp. | reverse complement strand
TTAAAATATTTTGAGAATACAAGGGCAATTCAGGAATAACTACTTTGTATCCTTTTGTTGAAAAATAATCTGCAACGCCGCTAAAGTTACTTAAACCACCCATTAATCCATGTAGAACCACAATTGGCGTGCCTTCTCCAGCTTCATAATAGCTATATTTTCCTTCTTTTTTAAAATTTTTTTCCATCAAAAATTATATCAATTTCATTTGTCACAAATATATGATATTATAAATATAAACCCATTTTAATTGCTATTAATTGATACGATTTCAAAAATAGACATTCATAATATCTTAGTCATAGTAAAATTTTAGTAGTCACTATTTTTTTGGATTATTTCTCATGTTTTAACCTGATCCGTTTTGTGTTAATCATAAAAATGAAGGTGCAAATCATAATTTTTTTGGGAATATTTGACTGTATGTGGAGTTTCGTTAATAATTCGATAGTTTTTTTTAATAATTAAGAGGCAACAAACTGTTTGTTAAAGACTCTAAAGTGGTAAAACTTATTAACAAAGTGGTGTATTGTGGTAAAATGTGGTAATTAATTTTATATTTTTGCTAATAATCATAACAATTATCTTTTGAACTCAATCATTGGTACATATGAATGTAAAGTTGACGCTAAAGGAAGGCTCATGTTGCCTGTGCCCTTAAAGAAGCAACTTGCTGGCTCTCTTCAGGATGGCTTTGTCTTAAAGCGCTCCGTGTTTCAGCCATGTTTAGAGTTGTACCCAATGCAAGAGTGGAATTTAATGATGGCAAAAATCAATAAGCTGAACCGTTTCGTAAAAAAGAATAACGATTTTATTCGTCGTTTCACGGCTGGTGTGAAAGTGGTTGAAATTGATAATCTAGGACGTCTTTTAGTTTCTAAAGATTTAGTTGTTTTTGGACATATTTCAAAAGATGTTGTTTTGTCATCAGCAGTGAATATTGTTGAAATATGGGATAAAGATTTATATGAAAAATCAATTGCGGGCGATGATGTTGATTTTGCTGATTTGGCGGAAGATGTTATGGGGAATTTAAATAATGACAATGATGGAATATCATAATCCAGTATTATTAAAAGAAACCGTTGATGGCTTAGATATTAAGCAAGACGGCATATACGTTGACGTGACTTTTGGGGGTGGTGGACATTCAAAAGAAATATTGAAACGATTGGGTCCAAATGGAAAACTGTTTGGTTTTGATCAAGATGAAGATGCATTGGCAAATGCTTTGCAGGATGAAAGATTTACTTTAATTCATGAAAATTTTAGATACATCAAACGTTTTTTAAGATTTCATAATATAAAATCTGTAGATGGAATTTTGGCCGATTTAGGGGTTTCCTCACATCAGTTTGACGTTCCAGAAAGAGGGTTTTCTACCCGTTTTGATGCGGATTTGGATATGAGAATGAGTAAAAAAAATGAATTGGATGCCTATAAAGTGATAAATGTATATGATGAAGCCAATTTAAAAAGAATTTTTTTAGATTATGGAGAATTGAAAGCTGCGCCAGCTCTTGCTAAAACAATTATCGAAGCAAGAGAAAAAAAGCCTATTGCAACAACAGATGAATTAAAAACAATATTGTCCAGATTTTTGCCAGAACAATTTAAGAATAAAATTTTGGCTCAAATATATCAAGCTATTCGCATTGAGGTGAATCAGGAAATTGATGTTTTAAAAGAATTTCTTGAGCAATCTTTAGAGTTGTTAAAGACAGAAGGACGATTAAGTGTGATTTCCTATCATTCATTGGAAGACAGGTTGGTGAAACGTTTTATGAAAAACGGCATGTTTGAAGGAGAGCCTGAGCGAGATTTTTTCGGAAATTTTTCTGTTCCATTTAAAACTATTGGAAAGTTAATAGTTCCAAGCGATGTGGAGATTAAAAGCAATAACAGAGCTAGAAGCGCAAAATTAAGAATTGCTGAGAAAAAGTAACAAGAAATGAAAAAAGGTGTTTACGGCATATTGAAAGCACGATTTTTAGTCAATGAAGACGCTACCAAAAATTGGCGTTTCATTGTTTTTTTGATACTTCTTGCCATTTTGATGATTGCAAATACACATCATTTCGAACAAAAAATATTTCGAACGACAGAATTGACAAGCGAAGTAAAAGAATTAAGATCAAAGTTTGTCGATAAACGTTCAGAGTTGATGAAATTAAAGATGGAATCAACTGTTTCAGCAAAAATGGAAGAAAGGAATATTTTCCCATCGCCGGTTCCTCCACAAAAAATGAAAGTTAAAAAACCAACAGAAAAAAGTTTCTGGAAAAAAATATGGCAATAGAAGATAAACATATCTCTTATAGAATTTACTTGGTCGCATTCGCCATTTTTTTGGTAGCTATTGCAATCACTGTAAAACTCACTAATATTCAGTGGGTTGAAGGTGATTATTATCGCAAATTAGCTAAAGAAAAAACAGTGAAGAACTTTGTAATTCCTGCTAACAAAGGAAATATTTATTCGGCAGATGGAAGTCTTTTAGCAACATCAATACCAAATTATACAATTAGATTTGATGCTATTGCGCCAAAATCTGAAGCATTTGAAAAAAATATAAAGTCATTGTCAGACTCTTTATCTCTAGTGTTAGAAAAACCAAGTGCTTATTATCAAACAGAATTGAGAAAAGCAAGAGCTAACAAAAACAGGTATTTATTGGTGGCAAAAAAATTGAGTTACACGGAATACATGCGAATAAAAAGTTTCCCGATTTTCAATTTAGGAACCTACAAAGGCGGAATGATTATAGAACAAGAAACTGTTCGCGAGCATCCAATTGGTAAAATTGCTGAACGAACTATTGGATACGAAAGAGTTGACGAAAGTGGCAAGTTGACGCGAGTTGGTATTGAAGGTGCTTTTCGTAATTATTTAAATGGAAAAGACGGTAAAGTTTTAAAGCAAAAAATTGCCAAAGGACAATGGAAACCTATTCGAGATATCAATGAAATTGATCCACAAGATGGTTATGATGTTATTTCCACAATTGATGTTTATGTTCAGGATATTGCACATCATGCGTTGTTAAAACAATTGGAGTTTTATGAAGCCGATCACGGTTGCGTGGTGGTTATGGAAACTAAAACAGGTCAAGTAAAAGCCATTTCCAATCTTGGACGAGCAAAAGATGGCTCGTATTATGAAACTATAAATTATGCAGTTTCTGAGTCACACGAACCAGGATCAACGTTTAAGTTGGTGGATTTGATTGCTTTGTTAGATGATAAAAAAGTAGACACAAGCCAAATTTATGATAGTCGTGGCGGCCAAATTATCTATTATAATAAAAAAGTTACCGACTCGCACAAAGGAGGTTATGGTAAAATCTCCTTAGCCAAAGGTTTTGAGTTGTCATCAAATACAGTAATGGTTCAAGCAGTGTATGATAATTACAAAAATAATCCAGAACAATTTGTGGATAGAATCAATAGAATGGGATTGAACAAGCCACTAGGATTGCCTTTTCAAGGAGAAGGAATTCCGAAAATCCCACAACCTACTGATGCCAATTGGAGTGCCATTTCATTGCCTTGGATGGCTTTTGGATATGGTGTTGCGGTTACGCCTTTACAAACATTGACATTGTATAATGCCATTGCAAATAATGGCGAAATGGTAAAGCCAATTTTCGTTTCAGAAATAAAGGAATGGAATAGAGTAATAAAAAAATATGACAAGCAGGTAATCAATCCAAGTATTTGTTCTCAGGAAACCATCAAAAAAGTAAAAGCAGTTTTACATAATGTTGTAAAAAAAGGAACGGGCTCCAAGTTATATTCCAAAGATTTTTCAATGTCTGGAAAAACAGGAACAGCTCAAGTTGATTATCACAAAGGCAAAGCAGAATTATATTACGCATCGTCATTTGTTGGTTTTTTTCCAGCCGAAGAGCCTAAATATTCTTGTATTGTAGTAGTTCATAAGCCAAATGTTAATGCAGGTTATTATGGTGCCGATGTAGCGGGTCCAGTTTTTAAAAGAATTGCCCAAAAGATTTTTACCGATGCGCCATCAACTAATGAAATAACAAACTTGAATAAAAGAAATAATAAACAGGACAAGGCTTATGAAGAATACTATGAAAGAGCTCAACTAAAAGCTAAAGTTGTTCCTAATGTCAAAGGAATGCCTGGAATGGACGCTGTTTCGCTTTTGGAAAATTTAGGGATAAAAGTCATAGCAAAAGGTATTGGAAGAGTAAAAAACCAATCCTTGCAACCTGGTGAAGCATTAAATAAAAACAAAACTATAATACTCGAGTTGTCGTGATTATTTTAAAAGACATATTATATAAAGTAGCTATCGAATCGGTTAATGGTTCGACGGATGTGGCTATTAAAAAAATTGAATTCGACTCGCGTAAGGTTCAACAAGACGATGTTTTTGTTGCTATTAGAGGATTGTTGTCTGACGGTCATGATTTTATCACAAAAGCTATAGATTCAGGAGCAATTGCCATAGTTTGCGATACATTGCCTGAAATTATAACCACTGGCATTGCTTATATTCAAGTCAAAGACACTAACGCAGCTTTAGCATTTTTGGCGGCAAATTATTATGGGAATCCATCGCAACATTTGAAATTAGTTGGAATTACTGGAACCAATGGAAAAACAACCGTTGCTTCGTTATTGTACCAATTGTTCAAAAATGCAGGATACAAAGTAGGATTGATTTCTACTGTAAAAATTTTGGTAGGTGAAAAAGAATACAAAGCAACTCACACAACACCAGATTCGTTAACTATCAATTATTATTTGGCCGAAATGATTGAAAGTGGAGTGGAATTTTGTTTTATGGAAGTGAGTTCACATGGAATTCACCAAAAAAGAACGGAAGGATTACATTTTGTTGGCGGTGTTTTTACGAATTTATCTCACGATCATTTGGATTACCACACCACGTTTTTAGAATACAGAGATGTAAAGAAATCCTTTTTTGATTATTTACCAAAAACAGCTTTCGCTCTGACTAATGTTGACGATAAAAACGGGTTGTTGATGATGCAAAACACTGCAGCCAGAAAATTGACCTATGCGCTAAAAACATATGCCGATTACAAAGCTCAAATATTGGAAAACCAACTCACAGGATTGTTGCTGAAAATCAACGAAAATGAAGTTTGGGTTCGTTTGATAGGCACTTTTAATGCTTATAATTTACTAGCAATTTATGGAACTGCTGTTGAGCTTGGACTTGACAATTTAGAAGTTTTGAGATTGCTTTCTGATTTAGAAAGTGTTTCAGGACGCTTCCAATTTATTGTTTCAAATAAAAAAATTACTGCCATTGTTGACTATGCTCACACACCAGATGCTTTGGAAAATGTATTGAAAACAATCAATGATATTCGAACAAATAATGAACAATTGATTACCGTTGTTGGTTGCGGAGGAGATAGAGATAAAACCAAAAGACCAATAATGGCCAATATTGCTTCCACAATGAGTGACAAAGTGATTATCACTTCTGACAATCCTAGAACGGAAAATCCGAATGAAATCATTTCTCAAATGGAAGCTGGTGTTGAACCACAAAATTATAAAAAAACACTTTCTATAGAAGATAGAAAACAAGCCATAAAGACGGCTTGCCAATTAGCAAATGAAAATGATATTATACTCATTGCTGGAAAAGGACATGAAACGTATCAGGAAATTCAGGGCGTTCGTCATGATTTTGACGATATGAAAATTGTAAAGGAAATTTTAGAGCAATTAAACAAATAACCCATAAAGTATGTTATACTATTTATTTGAATATTTAGACAAAACAATGGATGTTCCAGGAACTGGAGTTTTCCAATACATTACTTTTCGTTCTGCTATAGCTATTTTATTGTCTTTGATGATTTCCACTATCTATGGAAAAAAAATCATCAATTTTTTAAGAAATCAACAAGTTGGAGAAACCGTTAGAGAACTCGGATTAGCTGGGCAAACTCAAAAAGCGGGTACGCCAACTATGGGTGGATTAATTATTATTATTTCCACTTTAATACCAGTTTTATTATTGACAAAGTTGAATAATGTATACATCATACTTTTAATAGTCACCACGCTTTGGATGGGAACAATAGGGTTTATTGATGATTATATTAAAATTTTTAAGAAAGACAAACAAGGTTTAAAAGGAATTTTTAAAGTAATTGGGCAAGTTGGTTTGGGTTTAATCGTGGGTTCAGTTTTGTATTTCAATCCTAATGTGACAGTTAAATCTGAAGTGCCAAAAACGATTAACTTTAATCAGACAGAAAATGTGATTTCTCAAGCGCCAATCGAGGAGAAATCGACAATTACTACTATTCCTTTTGTGAAAAATAACCAATTAGATTATGCTGAATTATTAGCATGGACTGGAGAAGGTTATGAAAATTGGGCTTGGTTAATTTTTATTCCAATTGTAATATTCATTATCACCGCAGTTTCCAATGGCGCCAATTTGACCGACGGAATTGATGGCTTGGCAGCCGGGACTTCTGCAATATCGGTTCTTGCGCTGGGAATTTTCACCTTCGTATCGGGTAATGTGATCTTCTCTAATTATTTGAACATTATGTACATTCCAAATTCGGGTGAAATGACGGTTTTTATCTCTGCATTTGTGGGTTCGTTAATTGGATTTCTTTGGTACAATTCTTATCCTGCTACAGTATTTATGGGCGATACGGGAAGTTTAACCATTGGTGGAATTATCGCTGTGTTGGCAATTTCTGTTCGAAAAGAATTGTTATTACCAATATTGTGCGCCATCTTTTTTGCCGAAAATTTATCGGTGATACTGCAGGTTAGCTATTTTAAATATACTAAAAATCGCTTTGGCGAAGGAAAAAGGATTTTCCTAATGTCACCTTTGCACCACCATTATCAAAAGAAAGGATATCACGAAAGTAAAATTGTAACACGTTTTTGGATTGTAGCAATTTTATTGGCTATTCTTTCCATTGTGACATTAAAACTTAGATAAATGCAACGATTAGTAATTCTTGGAGGCGGAGAAAGTGGTGTTGGAACAGCTATTTTAGGAAAGAAAAAAGGATATGATGTTTTTGTTTCTGATTTTGGGAAAATAAAGGATAATTACAAAGAAGTTCTTAATAGTAACGGTATACAATGGGAGGAGGAAA
>JBILYQ010000108.1:0-7191 GCA_044377655.1 Flavobacterium sp. | reverse complement strand
GTAAAAGTAATTTTCGATGCTAAATATGGAGAATGGTTAGGCTGTCACATGATTGGTGCTGGTGTAACTGATATGATTGCTGAAGCAGTTGTAGCCCGTAAATTGGAAACCACTGGACACGAAATTTTAAAATCCATTCACCCACATCCAACGATGAGTGAAGCGGTGATGGAAGCCGTTGCCGATGCCTATGGCGAAGTAATCCATTTGTAAAAAAAATTCAAACAAACAAGGAAACAAGAATAAAACCTCATTTCATATTTTTCAAAACCGTCCCAATAATTTGGGACGGTTTTTTTTATTCTTAATGTAAGTCCTCTTTTTTTGTATTCAAATTTGTCTTAGCTATGAACAAAACAGAAACTATACCACTAGCGAACTGCTACACCTTCAATGCCATAACCGACAGCGGAAAAGACAACATCAAAAAAACATTTGACCAATGGTTTAAAAACTAAATGACCGCTATTTCAATGAAAATAATCGAAATTTGAGGCAACGAAAACGCCATCACTACCGAAGAAGAATGGATCTTTACTGATAAAACCGGAAAAGTGGTCGACTCAGGCAAATCATTAGAACTATTCATTAAAGAAGAAGGAAAATGGAAAATGCACCGCGACTGCTATAATTCTGATTTGCCTTGTCCTTAATAATAAAAAACAAAAAATACTAAAATCGCAACACATTGCAATGCTGATAAAAAACAATACATTTGACTTCAAAATCAGAACAAAATACTCACATGAAAAAATATACTTACCTATTTTACTTTTTACTGTTTTTAAACGCCGCCAATTCTCAAACCTTCTCCGGAACTACAGGAATCATTTTAGACAATGGACAAAACAATGATTTTATCATCAATGTGACAGGTTTATCTTCAACAACGCTCAACAACGCTCTAGGACTGGTGGAAGTCTGCATGAACATTTCTCATTCCTATGACTCTGATTTAAACGTATTTTTAATCGCTCCCGACGGAACAACAATCAATTTATTTTCAGGAATTGGCGCAGATGGCGATAACTTTTCTACAACTTGTCTAAATCAAACCGCCCCAACATCCATTAATACCGCTTCGCCTCCTTTCAACGGAACTTTCAAACCCCAAGAAACACTTGGAAATATCAACAACCAACAAAACGGAAACGGCATTTGGAAACTAAGAATTCGAGATACCTATCCACAAGATGAAGGCACCGTTAACAGCTGGAACATCACTTTTGCAAACAATGCCCAAACCCCATTTGTGTTTACCTCCTCCAACCTACCTATCGTAATAATCAATACAGCAGGTCAAGAAATTCAAGACGAACCTTCCATAAATGCAACCATGAAAATCATCTTCAACAGTCAAGATGCCATCAACACTATAACAGATACTCCTAACAATTACAACGGTAATATTCTAATTGAATATAGAGGCAACTACTCCCAAAGTCTACCCCAAAAACCATTTAAAATTGAAACAATAGATGCCAATAATGCCGAACTCAATACTTCCCTTTTAGAAATGCCCGAAGAACACGATTGGGTTTTAATTGCAAATTATAACGACAAAGTATTTGTTCGAAACTCCATGGCCTACTCCATTTTTACCAACATGGGGCATTATGCCACCCGACACAAATATTGCGAAGTGGTGTTAAACGGCAACTATCAAGGAGTATATCTGCTAATGGAAAGCATAAAACGCGACAGCAACAGAGTAAATATTGCAAAATTAGACCCCGATGAAAATTCAGGAATAAATATAACAGGCGGATACATTCTTAAAAATGACTATTGGAACAGCCAAGACAGCTGGCTACTAAATTATCATCCTATAGACCATCCAGAAATGGACGTCAATCTAGTATACGAATATCCAAAACCTCAAAACATCTCGCCTCAACAGCAAAGCTACATTCAAACGTTCATCAACAATTTTGAAACCGCATTATACAGCCCAAACTTTGCCTCCACAACATCAGGATACAGCTCTTTTATCGACACAGAATCATTTATTGATTACTTAATTGTTAATGAATTAGCTCGAAACAACGATGGATTTAAAAAAAGTTGTTTCTTTAATAAAGACAAAGACAGCCAAACCACCACAGCCAAACTAAAAGCTGGTCCCGTTTGGGACTTCGACTGGGCATGGAAAAACATTAACGAATGCTCCATTTTTGCTGCCAATGATGGCTCAGGATGGGCACATAAAATCAACGATTGCGGTCCCGATGTCAACTCCACAGGATGGTATGTTAGACTCCTTCAAGACCCAAACTTTCAAGATGCATTGCACTGCCGATGGAATTATTTTAGAACAAACATCCTTTCCTACCAAGCCATTACTCAATATATCGATGCAACTGCACTATACCTGCAACAAGCACAACAAAGACACTTTGAAAAATGGGGAAACCTTGGCGTAAATACTGGAACACCCGAAATGGAACAAGACCCAGCTACTTTTGAAGAACAAATCATAAAATTTAAAAACTGGATTGCCCTAAGATTAGCTTGGCTAGATGAAAATATGCCCGGAAATACCAATAATTGTAGCCTCTATTTATCCGAAAATCAAAAACAAGCAATCAAAATATATCCTAATCCAGCACTAGATTATTTTGCCATTTCACTGCCGAAAGAACTTCAAGAAACTCCAATAAATCTAACAATATCAGACCTCCTTGGACGAACAATCAAAAAAATAACATTGCCAAATACTGCAACTACAATAAGTACAGCCAACTTAGAAAAAGGAACCTATCTCATTCTTATAACAGCCAATAACAACTCGTTTTCAACCAAATTAATTGTTCAATAAAATAACAGTCCTTCAAAGTATTGGCGCCATGCAAAAGGAAATAGTAAAAGCCTCCCAAAGTGTAGAAATTGCGCAACGAACAGCCGATGCCACCGTAAAAAAAGCAGAAGGTGGAATTAGCGGATTGCTAGGCATGAAACTTATGGAAATGATGGACACCAAAAACACTTCCGAAACCCCAAAGAAAAAATAAACGCTTTCTTTTATAAATATCCCAATCCGTTTAGTATTCGCTAAACGGATTTTTTTATCCCAAAAACCGTCAAGACCGCCAGCCTAACAACCCAACAATTCAAAACCATTGGCGCTATTTTAATAAAAAAAAGTCAACAACGCTGATTTAAAACAGAATAATCGTAAATTTGAGTACGTTATGATTAAAAATTAATACATCCTTACCTTCACTATGAATGTTATTTTTAAAATCATCGAAGCAATCAAAGCCTTTCTTCTAGAAATCGGCGATCTCTCCTATTTTGCGGCGCGCTATTTTAGAGAAATCTTTAAAAAACCATACGAATTCAAAGAATTTCTGCGACAATGTTTTTACATGGGCAATCGTTCGTTACTCCTTGTGGCAGTAACCGGTTTCATCATTGGACTTGTATTTACATTGCAATCCAGACCAACATTAATGGAATTTGGCGCCGTTTCTTGGATGCCGTCGATGGTCAGCATCTCCATTATAAGAGAAATTGGGCCCATCATCACCGCTTTAATTTGCGCCGGAAGAATTGGCTCAGGGATCGGAGCAGAACTAGGTTCCATGCGTGTCACAGAGCAAATAGACGCCATGGAAGTATCGGGTACCAATCCTTTTAAATACTTAGTGGTTACAAGAATTTTAGCAACAACATTCATGCTTCCCGTGTTGGTTTTCTTTGGAGATACTATTGCAATTTATGGTTCCTATCTTGTTGAAAACACCAAAGACAACGTTTCGTTCCAACTCTATTTCAACAACGTTTTCAAATCATTAGAATTCAGTGATGTCATTCCGTCTACAATAAAAACATTTTTCTTTGGCTTTGCCATCGGATTGGTGGGATGCTACAAAGGTTACAATTGCAAAAAAGGAACAGCAGGTGTTGGAAAAGCTGCCAATGCCGCCGTAGTTTATACCTCGATGCTCCTATTTATTATAGATTTTATTGCTGTTTTTGTTACTAATATATTTTATGATTAATACCAATGGAAAACGCTACTGCATCAAAACCAATCATTTCCATCAAAGAATTGCACAAAAGCTATGGAGATAATCATGTCTTAGACGGTTTTAATATGGAATTGATAGAAGGCGAAAACTTGGTTATCATGGGTAAATCTGGTTCTGGAAAATCGGTCATGATTAAATGTTTGATAGGATTAGAACAGCCTGATTCTGGGTCTATCGAAATCATGGGGGAAGACATTGGCAAACTTGAACATGAAGAACTAGACGAACTGCGCACCGAGATAGGTTTCCTTTTTCAAGGTAGCGCACTTTACGACTCCATGTCGGTGAGAGAGAATTTAGAATTCCCACTGCGAAGACATACCAAAAAGTTTGGAGAAATAAAGGACACTACGCCCATGGTTATAGAAGCATTAGAAAGCGTTGGGTTAGCCAATGCTATCAACCTAATGCCAAGTGAACTCTCTGGCGGAATGAAGCGAAGAATAGCATTGGCAAGAACACTCATCTTACAACCTAAAATAATACTTTATGACGAACCTACAACGGGTTTGGACCCAATTACTTCTAAGGAAATCATCCTTTTGATGAAATCCGTTCAGCAACAATATAAAACCTCCTCCGTAATCATCACTCATGATGTTGACTGTGCGCGAGTTATCTCAAATAGAATGATATTATTGATAAACGGCGTAAATTATGCCGAAGGCACATTTGAGGAATTGTCCACCTCACAAGATCCAAAAATTCAAGCTTTTTTTAAATAAGTATACCCATGGAAAAAACAACCAACCAAAAAATTCAACTCGGTCTTTTCGTAATTATCGGATTATTATTTTTTATTCTAGCCATTTATTACATCGGCAACAAGCAGAATATGTTCAAAGCTACAGCGCATTTAACTGCAGAATTCAAAAACATTAATGGACTGCAATTGGGTAATAACGTGCGCTACTCTGGTGTAAACATCGGAACCGTTAAAGGCATAGAAATGATCAATGACAGTATTATCCAAATAGATATGGTCGTAGACGATGCCATCCTTCGACACATCAAAACAGATGCTATTGCTTCAATAGGTTCCGATGGATTGGTTGGTAACATGATTATTAACATTGCACCTGGAATAGGAAATTTTCCTTCGGTAAAAGACGGTTACAAAATCAAAACAGAAAGCCGCGTGAAAACCGAAGACCTTCTAAAAACACTTTCTGTTACCAATGAAAACGCAGCACAACTGACCTCAGATTTACTCAAAATAACCAAAGAAATTAATGAGGGAAAAGGAACGGTTGGCCTACTCTTAAAAGATACAATCATGGGAAGCGATTTGAAAGAAACCATGTATTATTTAAAAATATCCAGCAAGGAAACATCAGAAACAGTGACCAATCTGAACAAACTAGTAGCTTCGCTTGATAACAAAAACAATGTTATTGGGGTTTTGAAAGACACTGCGGTGGCCAATCACATAAAAAGCATTGTAGATAACTTAGAAAAATCGAGTACAAAAATAGACAAAGTAGTTACTGATTTGAATGCAACTATTGTAAATATCAAAGATGGAAAAGGCGCGCTAAACTATTTATCAAACGATCCAAAACTTGTTAAAAAGATAGACTCCACAATGACCAATATCAATCAAGCCAGCTTTCGTCTGAACGAAAATTTGGAAGCACTGAAACACAATTTTTTATTTAAAGGTTATTTCAAAAAACAAGAGAAAGCAAAAGCGAAGGCAACAAAAGCCTCCCAAAAGAAATAGACAAAAAAAATCCACTCTGCTGAGTGGATGTTATTTAAATAGCGTTTTAGAAACTATTACTTCATAATAAAATTTACACCAACATTAAAACTAGAACGAGAATTAGTAACTGTAAAATCTGAATTGTTAAAAATATTCGAAAGTCCGCTTTGAGCATCATATTCCAAGGTTAGTTTCAATTTATCTGATACAGGTATTTTGATACCAATGCCAAAAGCCAAGCCGAAATCTGTTGATTTAAAAGCATCTTTTACGTCTGTACCAAACCTAGTATCTTCGGCATTCATAAGAAAACCAATATAAGGACCGAAGTTCAAATACCAATTTCTTTTTTTTGCAAAATGCCAATTTGCCATTACTGGAATTGTCAAATAGTTTAAGTTATAATTTGTTTTGTATGTAAAACCACTGTTAATGTCCGTGATAAAATCATTATCCCATCCTTTTTGATCATAAATTAATTTTCCTTTGATTCCCCATCTGTCCGAGAAATAATATTCGGCAGCAAAACCAAGATTAATTCCGTTACCAGAATCCGCATTTAGATCAGATGTTGCGATGGTTGAATTATTGTACCCCACATTAAATCCTAACTCAACGTCACCTTTTGCTTGCGCGAAAGTAGTTGTTGAAAAACCAAACATTAAAAGAACCGCAATCACAATTTTTTTCATAATATATAAATTATATTTTTTTTTGCAAAACTAGTTCTTTTTATTGGATAGGACTGTTAAAAAAGCAGATTTGCAACTAATTTATTACAAACTATTTAAGCCCTCAATAAGAGCGTCGATATCGGATTTAGAATTGAAATGACTGAATGAAATGCGCAAACTAGGCTTTTTCAAATCAGTTTCCGAAAGCATTTCCGCCAAGACGTGCGAGGGCTTGACACTACCGCTTTGGCAAGCGCTCCCACGAGAAACAGCAATCCCTTTGATATCAAGATTAAATAAAATCATAGCAGTTTTCGATTCTGAAAATGGAAGAATGACATTCAGAATGTTATAAAACGTGTGCAAACCATTCACTTTAATATCAGGAAAATTGATTTGAAGTTGCTCCAAACAATAGTTTTTTAAATCCGTAATCATCGCACGTTCCGTTTCCAAATGCTCATAAGACAGTTCAAGTGCCTTTGCCATTCCAGCAATTTGATGCACGGCTTCGGTTCCTGCTCGCCATCCTTTTTCTTGCTCACCTCCAAAAATCATGGGTTGTAATACCATACCTTTTTTAACAAAAGCAAAACCAACACCTTTTGGTCCGTGGAATTTGTGTGCGCTAGCCACCAAAAAATCAACGGGAAGTTCCTGTAAATTTATTTCCGTTTTTCCAACGGATTGCACGCTATCGCAATGAAATAAGGCATTGTTTTTGGAGCAAATGGCGCAAATTCGGTTAACATCGCTAATTACTCCCGTTTCATTATTG
>JBILYQ010000107.1:0-7267 GCA_044377655.1 Flavobacterium sp. | reverse complement strand
CTTTGGTTAGATATTGTTTTAATGGCGCTATTCCTTGTTTGTCTCTCGCCACGGTATCCATAATCGATTTATAAAGATTGATGGCTTTTCCTTGGTCTGTATTGGACTTATAATTGGGATTTTTAATGGCGTCGTTTAAAATTGCCAGAGCATCTTTATCGGTCTTTTGGCGCAATTCATCAAAACTTCCCCAACGTGTTTTATCGGCAGGAATTTCGGTATTTTTAATCCATGTACCGTTTACAAAATTAAAAAAATCGTCGCTTGGTTTAACGGATTTGTCCATTAAAGAAAGGTCAATTCCTGTTCCTTTTTGTGCATTCACTTGACTAAAGCCTACAAAGGCCAAAGAGGCAAATAGAATTCTGGATTTTTTTTGAAAATTCATATTTAATTTTTAATGATTCTTTTTACTGTTGACTGATTTTCTGAAGTAATTCTAACAAAATAGATACCGCTTGAAACATGAGATAAATTCAATGTCGCTCCGGTATTATTGGTTTGTAGATTCTTGTTTTTATAAATTGTTTTCCCTGTTACGTCAAAAACTTCCACTTCATCTAAAGCAACATCGCTAGAAAGGATAGTGAAAATACCGTTGGAAGGATTTGGATAAATAACAATTTTATTCAATTCAAAAGTTTGGTTTGCCAACGTTCCTGCAATTAAAAAATCATCTACCACAGCGCCTTCTTGGTTAACTGCATCGTCTGATTGAAACACAATTCGGAAAATCACATTTGATTCTGAACTTAAGGATGCCAAAGAATAATTATAGGTTTGCAAAGTTGTGTTTGTTCCAGTCCATTGAGCTCCAACACAATTGTAGCAATCATTTCCTGTTGTTTGAGGTGTTCTATTGCTGTTGTACCAATTTGCTCCTTGCTCTCCTAAAACTTGCCAGTTTTCGCCAGAATTTGTGGAATATTGCACATAAATAATATCCCAGTTAACTTCTAAATCAAAAGCCATTTTAAAGCTGATTTCTGGATTTGCTACTTGAGACAAATCATAACATTGTGAAGTTAAAAATGCTTTCGTAACATCTGGATGATTTCCGCTAAGGGATGTTGCATAAACATTGTTTGCCCCTGTTGCCATAGCACCACCAACTCTAATGCCTCTTGTCCAAAGTCCAGTGGAGCTTCCTTCATTGTATTCCAATAGATTGTCAGTTTGGTTTTCAAAGGTGTTAGTGACATTTACTGTTCCCGAATCGTTTAAATAAAATGTTTTTGAACCTGTATTATTATCGCTAAACGCATCGTTAGAAATTGTTGCATTTACTAATAAAGTGTAAGCTCCTTTAGCCAAAGCTACTTGAGGCAAATCTATAGAAATGGTTTGGCTAGGGTTAATTACCCCGGTCCATTCATAGGTATATGGTGTTGCGTCAATTGAGTAATTAAAACTTACTGTGTTAATAACGTTGATACCATTATTTTTAACAGCAACCTGTGGAATTACAGTATCATAACAATTTATTGCCACAGCTGTTGGATTTAGGATTTCGGTGAATTTAATATCATCCGATGGTGCTAGAACCGGAATTGATGATTGCCAAATACCTCTACCATATGTTGCGGCAATTACTTTTTCATCTTCAAGATTTATTTCTAAATCCGTTACAGAAACATTTGGAAGGTTAATATCAAATGGCTCCCATTGTGACATGGTATCATCTTTATAATAAACCCCAAGGCTTGTTCCTATGTACAAAGGATTGTCGACATTCCTTCCTTGATGAACAATCACATTCTTTCCAATATTTGGCAATCCTGCACTAAAAGAGGTGAACGATGTTCCGCCATTGATTGATTTCAATGCTTGGCCAGCCAAACCTTGTGTGGTTAAATAAACGATACTGCTGTTTGAGGAATGAACGTCAACAGAAGTGATATTTGATGAGGCAGAATAGGACAACGTAAAGTTGATTCCTTTGTTGATGCTTTTATATAAAGAGGAACCGTTAACAACATACATTATATTGTCATTTGAAGGATCAATTGCTATTTGTTCAACATCGCCTCCGCCAAGTGAATTAACATTTTGTTGTGTCCATGCTCCGCCAGACAAGATATATAAGTTGGAATATCCTGCAAATAATTCTCCTGCGTTGTTTGCCACTAAAGGCGTTATCCAATTTCCTCCATCATCGTTGGTTCCTGTTTCCGAAGCTGGTGCGCCAACAGAGCTAGAAAGACTATTTCCAGCATTACTGCTCACATATAAACCGCCACCAAATTGAATAAATCCATAATATTTATCACTGTCATTAGGGTCAATTGCTGTATCCATACCATCAGCACCATAATAATTTTTCCATTGATTATCGCTGTAGGCATGTCCGCCGTTATCTTGAAGTCCGCCAACCATTTTAGAAGCAGTTTGTTTTGATACTGCAATTTTATAAAACTGACCTATTTGTGCAGATGCCGTCAAATCAGTAAACGAAGTTCCGTTATTTTGGGAAACATAAACACCGCCGTCACTTCCACAATACAATTTATTTCCAAAAAATCTTAGATAATGAATGTCTGCATGTGTGTAGGCTTGCTCTGTTGGGGAACTCCAATTGTTAAGCTTTGTTGCCGATGATCCGCCATCAGTAGATTTCCAAACATTCAAACAACCCGTATAAATTTCATTTTGATTGGTTGGAGACACTGCTAATGCCAAGTCATACCATGATTGGGAGGATTCAAAAACATCGGTATCTCCAGAAGTTTTTGTCCAGCTTGTCCCACCATTTACAGAGCGGTAAATCCCTTGAAAGGCAGAACTTGTAAAAGCACTTAAAATATAGATATAATTCGGATTTGCAGCAGTTACATCCAATAAAAGTCTTCCTGATGAAAACGGCAATCCCGAAATAATAGCCGTAAATGATGTTCCAGCATTTGTAGAACGATAAAATCTATTGTTTGAAACAGCATAAACAGTGTTAGAATCGCCTGGTTTTAATCTTATTCTTCCTTGAGCAAAATCTCCTGTTTGTGTTAAAGTCCAGCTGGTTCCTGCGTTAGTACTTTTATAAATTCCATCCGAAGTTGCAGCCCAAATCATATTTGAGTCAGAAGGATTAATAATGATATCTCCAGCCAATTTATTAGTTGTTGTAAAAGTTAATCCTGTTGTATTCCAAGTTATTCCTCCATCACTAGATTTCAAAACCCCAATTGAATAAGTATCAGAAGCGTCGCAATCTCCAGTTGTAATATAAATAACGTTGGGATTATTTGGGTCAACTGCTATTCCGGAAACGCCTATTTGAGGCAGATTGTCAGACAATGGCACCCAACTGTTTCCCGCATTTGTAGATTTCCAAATTCCTCCTGCTGGAGCTCCAATATAAACAGTATTTGGATTTGAAGGATCTTCATACACAACATTCACCCTGCCTTGACCCGAGGACCACGAACCGGTGTTGGTGTGAGTAAAAGGACCTATTGGCTCCCAATTGCTAGTCGGCACTAAAACTGAAGAAGAACTTCTGTTGGCTACAGTTGCTTTCTTTTGATTAAAAGCAGTCCACATTTCTTGTGGCGTTATCAAAAACCCTTGTTGATTGGTTTTGTTTCTCCAATGGTATTCCCATCGCATGAATGGTTTGAATCCACTACCTCTTTTATTTCTGTCTCTAGTTGACCAATATTCTTTAAAGGATTCTGTGATATTGTCAATTGTAGCCTGCCCCGATTTTGCTAACTCACTATTTCTATTCCAAGGTGCATTTGGATTATACTGAGGGAATACTAAAAAACAATTCAAAAGTATAGCAAACAATAATATTTTTTTCATAATCAATATTTTTTTCAAATTTAATTAAATTATTAACATAAAAAATCTATTTAACAATAGTTCAACGAACTTTTACAACAAGTTTTTTATAATTTTGCAAAAAAAAACATGTTGACTTTTTTAAAAAAGTACCGACTTTTTCTAAGCGTGGTCCTATTATTCTCGATAATAACTATCGCATTGTTTTACAACGCATTACTTCCTAAAAAAACATTGCCTATTTATACGCCCTCAATGGTAAATGAAGAATTAGTAGATACAACGGTACAATACATTGCTAAAAACCATTTTATATCCAATTTTTCATTTGTTAATCAAAACGGCAAAACCATTACCCAAAAAGACTATGAAGGCAAAATCTATGTTGCAGATTTTTTCTTTACCACCTGCGGTTCTATTTGCCCAAAAATGACAACTAACTTAGCCGAAGTTCAAAAAGCTTTTATCAATAATCCAAAAGTAATGCTACTCTCGCACTCTGTTTTGCCAGATATTGACAGCGTCCCTGCTTTAAAAGCCTATGCAATAAAAAACAGAGTCAATGATAAAAAATGGAATTTGGTAACTGGCAATAAAAAAGAAATTTATAGCATGGCAAGAAAATCATATTTGGCCGTAAAACAAGGAAAACCCTCCGAAATTTATGATATGGTTCACACCGAGAATTTTGTTTTAATTGATGACAAAAGACGCGTACGTGGGTTTTATGACGGTACAAAAAAAGAGGATGTTCAACAATTGATAGACGATATTAATTTCTTGTGTGAAGGTCAATAATCCTATGTGAAATGATAAATATCATTTTATATTCTTTTTTTATATGTACTTTTACAATCTTAATTCATTCTAAATAAGATTTGAAAACTACGATAGCCACTCTCAAAAAAGGCGAAAAAGCCATCATCAAAAATTTTGACGTTGAATCTATTCCTTTAAAACTATTGGAAATGGGCTGTCTGCCTGAGAATATGGTGGAATTGCTTCAGATTGCTCCTTTTGGCGACCCGCTATACTTGAACATTAATGGCTCTCATGTTGCTATTAGATTAGAAACTGCCAAAGAAATTGAGGTTGTCATTTTAAAAAATTCGTAGTATGAAGAGCAAACAAAATATCAACGTTGCTTTAATTGGAAATCCAAATACAGGGAAAACTTCTGTTTTTAATCAATTAACAGGCTTGAACCAACAAGTAGGGAATTATCCAGGAATTACGGTAGAAAAAAAAATTGGCTTTTGCAAATTACCTAATAATATCAAGGCTAACATTCTTGATTTGCCAGGAACTTATAGTCTTAACGCAAGTTCAATAGATGAAAATGTAGTTATCGAACTGTTACTTAACAAAAATGATAAGTTGTACCCCGATGTAGTCCTTTTGATAACTGATGTTGAAAATTTGAAACGTAATTTATTGCTTTTTACCCAAATTAAAGATTTGGAAATACCAACAATATTGGTCATCAACATGTCCGACAGAATGAAGTACAAAGGAATCTCGCTTGACATCCCCTACCTTGAAGAACATCTAAAAACAAAAATAGCACTGATTAGTTCCCGAAAAGGACAAGGGATTGACAACCTAAAAAACCTTATCGTAAGTTATAAATCTATATCCTCAGAACCTTGCTTGAATGCTTCAAGCATTGACCAAACTTATTTCGATAGTCTTCGCAAAGCTTTCCCAAACCAATTGTTATACAAACTTTGGTTGGTTATTACACAAGATGTTAACTTCTTAAATTTGGACCGAAATGAAATTCGAAGCACATTCACAAAATCGCATTCTGATTTAAAAAGGCTTCAACAAAAAGAAACTATCAAACGTTATCAATTCATCAATGATGTTTTGAAAGAAGGGCTAAAAATTGATGCCTCAATAGCCAAAGATTTCAGAAGCAAACTCGACCGTGTGTTGACTCATAAAATCTGGGGATATGTCATTTTTTTTGTGATCCTTTTTGTAATTTTTCAATCCATTTTTGAATGGTCAAAAATTCCAATGGATTTTATTGATGCTACATTTGCTTCGCTAAGTTCAATGATAAGCGAGAAATTGCCGGCGGGCGTTTTAACCGATTTGATTTCTCAAGGAATTGTTCCCGGAATTGGCGGAATTTTGATATTTATCCCTCAAATAGCCTTTTTGTTTATGTTTATATCCATACTTGAAGAAAGCGGCTATATGAGTAGAGTTGTATTTCTTATGGATAAAATCATGCGCAAATTTGGCCTTTCGGGAAAAAGCGTAGTTCCTTTAATTTCAGGAACAGCCTGTGCAATTCCTGCAATCATGGCCACACGAAACATTGAAAATTGGAAAGAACGACTTATCACTATTCTTGTAACTCCATTTACAACTTGTTCTGCCAGATTACCTGTTTATGCTATCATTATTGCCTTGGTTATTCCTGACGAACGCCTATTTGGAATAGTCAACATGCAAGGATTAACTTTGATGTTTTTGTACCTTTTAGGGTTTGGTTCCGCAATATTCTCTGCCTATCTTTTGAATAAAATATTAAAAATAAAAGGCAAAACGTATTTCGTGGTAGAAATGCCAAATTATAAATTACCGTTGTTTAAAAACGTAGCCATAAATGTTATTGAAAAAACAAAATCCTTTGTTTTTGGTGCTGGAAAAATTATTCTAGCAATTTCAATTGTTTTATGGTTTTTAGCCTCCTACGGCCCATCGAAAGATTTTGAAAATGCCGAAAAAATAGTTAGCGAAAAAATTCAACAAGAAAATTCAAAACTTCATCCAACGCTTTTACAGAACCAAATCGATTCGTATAAATTGGAACATTCTTATATTGGAATCATAGGAAAATCGATTGAACCTGTAATAAAACCTTTGGGCTACGATTGGAAAATTGGAATTGCTGTTATCAGTTCATTTGCCGCCCGTGAAGTATTTGTTGGAACATTAGCAACCATATATAGCGTAGGCGAAAGCGATAACGAAGACACTATAAAAAACAAAATGAGAGCAGAGGTGAACCCACTAACGGGAGAAAAAATATTCAATTTTGCATCCGGTGTTTCGTTGCTTTTATTCTATGCTTTTGCAATGCAATGCGCAAGCACCTTGGCGGTTACAAAAAAAGAAACCAACACCTGGAAATGGCCGGCAGCACAACTCATTTTCATGAGTAGTTTGGCTTATGTAGTTGCTTTAATTGCGTACCAAATTCTAAAATAAACGATTATGATTCAGGAAATTTTAGCCTATATCATTTTAGGAATTGCTGTTGCCTTTTTAATTAGAAAGTTTTTTTGGAAAAAGAAAAAATCAGATAAAAACTGTGGCAATGATGATTGTGGCTGCCATTAACTCCCTTTTACAAAAAGATTACTTGCTATTTTATTAGAAATTGTCAATTCTTTACCGTCAACTTTTATTTTTAAAGACAAATCGAAACTTTCCCTAGCTAAAAATTCAATTTTCGAACCCAGAGCAATTT
>JBILYQ010000005.1:0-22412 GCA_044377655.1 Flavobacterium sp. | reverse complement strand
CGATGCAGAAAACGGGTATTACAAAGCAAAAAGACAAGTCGACGAACTAAGAAAATTTTACACCAGTTTGATTTCTTATTGCATAGTCATTCCTTTTCTAATTTTCATTAACCTCCGATTTAGTTCACATTTCCAGTGGTTTTGGTTTCCTGCATTCGGTTGGGGTTTCGGATTAACAATGAAAGGACTTCGGGCATTTGGTTATGGAGCCAATTGGGAAGAACGTAAAATTCAACAACTTTTAAACAAAGAAGAAAATAAACAAAATTGGAAATAATTGTAAATAAATACAAAATGGAAAATCAATTTCAAAAAGACGAGCGTTATTTTGCTGCGCAAAAAAAAGTAAAAAGTATTAAAGGATTTTACATTCACTTTACGGTATATGTTATTGTTAATACATTTCTGTGTATTCAAATCTACTTAAGTTCTAAAAATGACTTTTGGAGATGGGAAAGTTTCGCCACGGCTTTATTCTGGGGAATTGGAATATTGGCTCACGGAACTAGTGTTTTTGGCGGCAATTTGTTATTTGGCAAAAACTGGGAAGAACGTAAAATTAAAGAATTTATGGAAAAAGATAAAATGTCAAATTTATAAAGTTTTTTTGAAAATTTAATACAAGTCACAAATGAAAACCATAATCATAGAAGACGAAAAACCGGCTGCAAGATTATTGCAACGCAAACTTCAAAAACTAAATATTCAAGTTGGTGTGATGCTTCATTCTGTTCAAGAATCTATCGAATGGTTTTCTAAAAACGAACATTCTGATTTGATTTTTTTAGACATACAATTATCTGATGGATTGTCCTTTGAAATATTCCAAAAAGTAGATATAAAAAGTGCTGTAATTTTCACAACTGCGTATGACGAATATGCATTACGTGCTTTCAAATTAAACTCCATCGACTACCTTTTAAAGCCGATTGACGACGCTGAATTGGAAGCTTCAATATCTAAATTTAAAGCACATTTTCAGAAATCAAAAGAAGGAATTTTTACGAATCAAATGGACTTTGAAAAAATTAAAAAAATGTTTCAAAATTCATTTGAACAAGATTTTAAAAAGCGAATTACGGTGAAAATAGGGCACCACCTAAAAGTAATTTCCATCGATGAAATTGAATGTTTTTTTAGTGAAAACAAAGGAACCTATATTCATACTTTCGACAATCGGAATTATCTTTTAGATACCACTTTGGAGCAATTGGAAACCGAACTTGACGGAAATGATTTCTTTCGGGTAAGCCGAAAATTCATTCTTCCGATGAAAGGAATTAAGGAAATTCAAATCTACAGCAATTCAAGATTGAAAGTGATTTTGCCAAGTTATAAGGACGATGAGGTGATTGTTAGTCGTGAAAAAGTTCAGGAATTTAAAATGTGGTTGGGGTAGATTTATTTGATGTATGTTTTTCGAATGCCAATTAGCACAAAAATAAGCAACGTGAAAATGATGAAAAACGGAATGATATATTCGATTAAACCCATTGGTAACAGTACCGCAATTATCAATAATTGGAAACCCAAACCATAGACCGAAAGGAAGGTCATGAACCAATTAGGGAAGGTTTTAACTTTGTAAGCTTCCTTGTCCATCAAATGAATAATTTTGTCGAAAAGGCCATAGACAACCGTGTAAATTCCAAACAAAATATCTACAGAATTCTGACTTTCTCCAGGTAATGCTTTTGGCGCTTTGTATTCGAAAACTTTGCTTGTAGAATCACCACCAACAGATTTATTTCTCAAAATCACATAGTAATAATTATATAAAGTTCCTTGCAGTTGAATGCTTATAAATGCTAATAAAGTGAGCCAAATATTTGTTTTGGAAACATAGCAAATCGTCATAAAAAAGAGAAAATTCAAAATAATATCAAAAACGCTGTCAAGATATCTTCCTGTATAAGAAGGTCTGTTTTTTAGTCGGGCCAATTCGCCATCAGCGGCATCAATTCCTGATTTTAAAACGATAAAAAAACCAGCTAACAAGTACTGATTTACCAGAATGCAATAAATGGCTATCAATCCCGAAACGCCAAAAAGCAGGGTAACATGAATGGGAGTGAAGCGGGTATTTTTTAATAAGTTGGCAAGAAATTTTCCAAAAGGTCTTCCATAATCGGATAAATCTAAAAATTTATCTTGGGCGGCGAGTTTTGACATTAAAATTCATAAACAAGGAATTGTGACAATATAGTCGGTAATTTTATTTTGATAATCGGTGTAAAGTAAAAGTCATTGCTGTCAATAAAAAGAAAGCCATTACTTGGTGAAGCAAACCCAACCAAAGTGGAACGCCATATAATAAGGTGAAAACTCCCAAGGTGAATTGCAAAAACACTATAATTAGCATTGCATTCAAGCCGTTTTTTTGCTGCTGATTCAAGGTGTATTTTTTGCTTTTGAAAAACAATAACAGCATCAATCCAACAACAACGTAAGCCAATGTTCTGTGTACAAATTGAACGCCACTTTTTCCTTCGGTTAACCGCAAAAGCCAATTGTCTTTTTCTAATAATATACTGTCGTGTAGAAACTGTCCGTCGCTCATCAAAGGCCAATGGTTGTGAAGTAAACCTGCATTTAAGCCAGCAACAAAACCACCATATATAATTTGAATTATCAAGAAAATAAGAGTAATGCGCGCTACTTTTTTTAATGGAAGAATGACTTCGTTTTTGATGGGATAGATTAAATCCAATGCCACCCAAAGTGTGTATGCAAAAGTCAAAAAGGCAAAAGTCAAATGCAACGCCAAACGATAATGGCTTACATCGGGATTATCAACCAAACCGCTTTTTACCATGAACCAACCGAAAAAACCTTGCAAAGCGCCCATTCCGAGAAGGACGAAACACTTTTTCAGTGTAGCACTATCAATTCTTTTTTTAATTAAAAAATAAACAAACGGAATAATGAAAGCCAAACCAATTATTCTGCCAATAAAACGGTGAAACCATTCCCAGAAATAGATGAATTTATAATCTGAAATTGTAAAATCGTTATGAATATTGATTTTTTGGTATTCGGGAAATTGCTTGTAGGCTTCGAATTCTTGTTGCCATTTAGCCTCTGTTAATGGCGGAAAAGTATCGGTTACCAAATGCCAATCGGTCATCGATAAACCAGAATTTGTCAAACGAGTAATCCCGCCAACAACAACCATAATAAATACTAAAATACAACCTGAAAGTAGCCAATAAATGACTGATTTATCTTTACTCATAGTTACAAAGTTAAAAGTGACAGAGTTACAAAGTTTCTTTCACTTTACTGATGAATGATGTCAGCATTCGCTCTAATTTTCTGCTGTCATCGTATAATTGATTAAATTTTTATTTTGAAACATATTGTAGGTTATAAGCTATTTCAATTTGGGTTTGAAATTCAAAAAGGGAACCAAGCGAAATAGTTAAAAAACGATGGTAGTCTTTATTTGTTCCTCTTCCATAACCTTCTGAGATATTACTTGGAATTGAAATACTACATCTTCTGATTTGAGAAGTTAATCCAAATTGTTCTTCCTTTGGAAAACTTGACGAAATAAAATAGCAATTAGTTACTAATGTCATTCCCTTTTGCCAAATTAATAAGTCTCTAAATGTTTTCATTTTCTATTGAACCAGAAATTTTAATAATGGCAAAGTTACAAAGTTAGCCACTCAATAAAGCTTAAACAATTTATAATAATGAAATAATTTTTATTAAAAAAACTTTTTCACTGATTAACTTTGTGACTTTGCAACTTCGTTACTTTGCAACTTTTTTCAACCCTAATTTTTCGGCACGCTTTAGCACAAAAGTATAAGCGGCTTCATATTCATTAGGAATTTCACCCTCCAGAATGGCTTCCTTCACGGCTTCTTTTAAAACGCCAATTTCTTTTGAAGGTTGCAAATTGAAAATTGCCATAATTTCTTCTCCCGAAATTGGTGGTTGAAAATTGCGAACATGATCGCGTTCTTCAACTTCGATTATTTTTTGTCTAACAATGTCAAAATTATGGTGGTATTTCTTGAATTTCGCTGGATTTTTTGTTGTGATATCCGCTTCACACAACGTCATCAAATTATCTACATCTTCACCGGCATCAAAAACCAATCGGCGAACAGCGGAATCGGTTACGATATCTTCCGACAAAACGATAGGTCGCGAACTCAACATGACCATTTTTTGAACGAATTTCATTTTATTATTCAATGGCATGTGCAAACGTTCGAAGATTTTTTTGGCCATTTTGCCACCCAAAAATTCGTGTCCGTGGAACGTCCAGCCTTGTTTTTTGTTGAAGCGTTTGGTTGGCGCTTTTCCAATGTCGTGCAACAAAGCAGACCAACGTAGCCAAACATCATCTGTGTTTGGGCAAATATTGTCGACCACTTCTAGGGTGTGGTAAAAATTATTTTTGTGGGTGTGACCTTCAATTTCTTCCACATTATTCAATGCCGTTAATTCGGGAAGAATAATATCTAAAAGACCCGTTTTGAACAATAACAAAAAGCCAACGGATGGTTTTCCTGTTTCCAAAATTTTATTCAATTCGTCCACAATTCGTTCTCCGGAAATGATTTTGATACGTTCTTTATTCCGTTCAATGGCTTCCAGTGATTTCTCCTCGATGGTGAACTTTAATTGGGTTGCAAAACGAATTCCGCGTAACATTCTCAAAGGATCGTCCGAATAAGTAATGTCAGGATTTAAAGGTGTTTTGAGGATTTTATGTTCCAAGTCAGCCAAACCATTAAATGGATCAACCAATTCACCATAATTTTTTGAATTTAATGAAAAAGCCAAGGCGTTGATAGTAAAATCGCGGCGGTTTTGGTCGTCTTCGAGCGTTCCGTTTTCCACAATTGGGTTGCGGCTTTCTTGGTTGTAGCTTTCTTTTCGGGCGCCGACAAATTCAATATCAATTTCTTTGTAGCGCAACATGGCTGTTCCGTAGTTTTTAAAAACTTGAACTTTGGGTTTGTTGGGAAGTAATTCCGAAACTTTCAAAGCCAAATCAATTCCCGAACCGATGGCGACAATATCGATGTCTTTTTTGAAATCACGTTGCAACAAATAATCGCGTACAAAACCACCAATGACGTAACTTTCAAGGTTAAGTTCTTGAGATGCTTTTGAAATTATTTCAAAGATTTTATTATTTAAAGCTATTTCGTAATTCATAGTACAATTTGAAAATTTGAAAATTAGGCAATTTGAAAATTTCTTTATTACATTTTCAAATCTTCAAATTTTCAAATTATTTATTTTCTAATTATCTTCACCTGACTATCATTGGTAAGTTTAATTATCGTTGACGGTTTATCACAGATTTTTTCGTGGTGCAAATTTACTACATAGTCAACACCTTTTATAATTTCGGGGCTGATTTCTTTGAAAGATTTTGGAGAAAACATTCCGGAAATGTTAGCGGAAGTGGAAACTAAAGGTTTTTTCATGCGCTCCATTAATTTAAAACAAAATGGCTCTTTTACAATCCGAACGCCTAATGTTTTGTCATCGGCAATGATATTTGGCGCTACATTTCTTGGATTGTCAAGAATTAATGTGGTCGGTTTCTCCGATAAGTCGAGAATTTCCCAAGCCACCGCCGGAATGTCTTTAAAAACATTGTACATCATTTTTTCGCCGTTCATCAACACAATCATGCTTTTGCTTTCTACGCGTTTTTTCAAGGAATATATTTTTGCTACCGCTTCTGGATTAGTAGCATCACAGCCAATTCCCCAAACGGTATCGGTTGGATACAAAATTATTCCGCCATTTTGAATGACTTCAAAAGCATTGTGAACTTCTTGATTAATGTCTTGCATTTTATTTGATTTTATAAACTCCAAAGAATTTTTTGATGCTTTTACTTAGCACTTTATATTTTACGATAATTTTATTTTTGATACTTAGTTGTAGCCATTTTTTATGCGGAAGTAATTCCTTTTTTATCAAAAGATTTGCTTCTTCAGATAAAACAAAATCAGCTTTCAAATCTTCCCATTTCACATTGTCATATCCATTGAAGTTGTTGACTTTGTTTTTCTCGTGAATGACAGCAATCCAAAGTCTTTTGTGGGTAAGTTGTTTTATCCTAGTTTCTTTTTTCCACATATTGTGATGGTAAAACCAAATGGTTTTTGGGTCATCATTTTTTTCAATCAAACTCATGAATGGATTGAAAATATGTTCTTTTTTGCCCAACATTATTGTTGGTTTAATTTGTAATGAATACCCTTTAATGACATCTAAAACCAAATAATCTTGTGATTTAAATTGGCTCTGAATTTCTTGGATAAAATCTTTATGAATGGAATCGTCATTGTCAATTCGAGAGGTGATGATAAATGGTTTTTTTACTTTCGAATGGTCAATGTAATGCTTCATTTGGTCGTAAAAGGCAGGCATTCCATCAATATAAAACACTTTTATATTATCGTGGTTTTTTATTAATTCACTCATCCTGTTCTGATATTTTACCGGTGTAGTTATATCAAAATAGAGTAACCATTCAAAATTTTTATTGGTTTGAGCCACGACTGTAGGGAAACAGAAATTTTCAAAAAACCACATTCGTTCTTCCATCCAATCATCGGTTAGAAGTTGTTCATTATTTTTGGTGACATCCCATTCAGGATTTCTTAAATTAAAGCGTGTAATCAGATAATGTTGGAACATAAATAACTATATATTTAAATAATCAAAGGCTTTTTCGGAAAATTTTAAATTGGTTTCGCGACAATCTTCTAAAATTCCAGAATAAGATTGCACTTTTTTCAAATCGTTTTCAAAATTCGAAAAACTAGAAATAACAGGTTGGTATTTGAAATTGTAAAACTTGGAAGAATTTGGAAAAACCATTACTTTTTTACCCAGCATCAATGACCAATACATGGCGTGATAACTATCAGTAAGAATGGTATCCGTTTCGCCAATGAATTGTACAACATCTTCAAAAATGGCATTGTTAGCGGTTGATGGGAAATTCTCGAATTTCTTTAAAATCCGTTTGTCATTCAATGTTTTTTTGTGGAATATCATCCCGATTTCGTTTTTCACTTCGTGTTTTTCATCAAAAATGGGATGCAAGCAACTTGCGCAAGGAACCCATTCTTCCTTCATTCCATAATCGCGAACGCCAACCAATCCAAATTTGGAAGTATCCACATTGTATTTTGAGATTTTACCATAAGTGCTTTTTTCTTTCGCATTGTGACCCAAACCCCAAAGCACGGTTTTCTTTCCTTTTTCGCCAAGTTGTTCAAAAAGCTTCATTTGCAAATCAAAACCTTCACGGTTTAATAATCCGCCACCGCCGATGATTAGCGAGTTTTGTGTTATTTTTTCAAACCAATTGTCTCGAATGGCTTGATCTTCTCGTTTGTAATCAAAAATATCTAATTGCTTTCCTTTGAGTTGGTCAAAATAGT
Source organism: Flavobacterium sp. (assembly GCA_044377655.1). Taxonomy (GTDB): domain Bacteria; phylum Bacteroidota; class Bacteroidia; order Flavobacteriales; family Flavobacteriaceae; genus Flavobacterium. The sequence goes on along the minus strand of JBILYQ010000005.1, from coordinate 14,976 downwards.
GATGAACACCGCAATAGAAATCGCCAATATTGGTTGGGTCGTATCTATGAATGTTGACAAGATCGTTGTTTTCTTGTGTTGGATTATTCAGAATTCGGCTAATCAGCTCTTTTTTTCTGGCAGAACGGCCAAAGTGGGATAATTTATTTTGAAGGAAACTTGATAAACTCATTTCGAAAATTTAAATTTTGGTAAAATTAGACAATTTGTTTGACCTCTAAAAGCTAAAGAGTTAGTTTTATCCAAAAAGGCAGTTGTTCACTTGTGTAAAAATTACTTTGAAAAAAATTATCAAATTGTACAGAAGTTCTTGAAAAAATTGTATTTTTCATTTTTAAATTTACATGAAATTATCAGTCATAATCACTACTTACAATTCGGAAGAATGGTTGCACAAAGTGCTCTTTGGATTCTCCATTCAGACCGAAAACGACTTTGAGATTGTTATTGCTGATGACGGTTCGACTTTAAAGACAAAAGAGGTAATTACTGCTTTTCATGATAAATTTAAGCATCCAATACTCTATGTTTGGCACCAAGACAAGGGTTTCAGAAAATCCCGGATATTGAATAAAGCCATTTTGAAATCTAGTGCTGACTATTTGCTTTTTACTGATGGCGATTGTATTCCGAGAAAAGATTTTGTGGCTACGCATTTGAAATATAAAGAAGAAGGCTATTTTCTTTCGGGCGGTTATTTTAAACTTCCAATGTCGATTTCTGTCGCCATTTCTGATGAAAATATTCTAAACCAAGAATGTTTTTCCATTTCGTGGTTGTTGAAAAATAAATTACCTAAGAATTTTAAGCTGTCCAAACTTACAAAAAACAGACTTTTGGCAACATTTTTGAACTGGATTACACCCACAAAAAGATCATGGAACGGACACAATTCCTCGGGGTTTAAAAAAGATATTATTGCTGTAAACGGTTTTAATGAAGCCATGGAATATGGCGGAATGGACAGAGAATTGGGTGAAAGAATGTTCAATAATGGCATGCTTTCTAAACAAATTCGGTACAATGCCATTTGTTTGCATCTTGACCATGAACGCGGTTATGCCAATGAAGAAAGGATACAAAAAAATCTGGCTATTCGAAAATACAATCGCCAACATCATATTATAAAAATTGAAAATGGGATTGATAAACTCAATTCTGAAGGATAAGTATTGAAATCAAAAATATCCTTAACTTTGCAAACAAATTTGACCAAAAAAACATGAAAATATCCGTAGTTGTTAGCACGTATAATGCCGAAGAATGGTTAGAAAAAGTCCTGATTGGTTACAGTGTTCAAACACACAAAGATTTTGAACTTATTGTGGCTGATGATGGTTCAAAACCTTCTACCAAAGCACTTATCGATAATTATGCTGCCAATTATCCGGTTCCAATCCGCCATTTATGGCATGAGGATTTAGGGTATCGCCGTCAGGAAATTTTGAATGTTGCTATTGTAGAGGCCAAATATGATTACATATTAATGACTGATGGAGATTGTATTCCGAGAAAAGATTTTCTTGAAATTCATGCTAAATATGCTGAAAAAGGAAGGTTTTTGTCTGGCGGATATTGTAAATTATCAATGAAATTAAGCGAAATAATTTCCAAAGAGGATATCATTTCTGGAAAATGTTTCAATTTAAAATGGTTAAAAAATATAGACAAGTTGAATGTTTCTAATACTTTAAAAATTGGCGCCAGTGATTTGTCCGCAAATATTTTAGACTTTTTCTCACCAACCATTCCATCGTTCAATAATTGCAATTCTTCTGCTTTTAAAGAAGACATGATTGCCATTAATGGATATGACGAACGCATGAAATATGGCGGACCAGACAGAGAATTTGGAGAAAGATTAGAAAATTATGGTGTGAAAGGAAAGCAAATTCGACACAAAGCGATAGTTTTGCATTTGGATCATCCGAGAGGTTATAAAACTCCGGAATCCTTAGCTGCAAATTTAGCTATTAGGAAAGAAGTAAAAGACAATAAAATAGTTTGGACGCCATTCGGAATCAAGCAAGATAAAAAATAATCAATGAGAATATTAGTCACTGGCGCTGCGGGTTTTATTGCTTCACATCTTTGTGAAAAACTAGTTGATTTAGGACATGAAGTTGTTGGATTGGATAATTATAATGATTATTACAGCCCAAGTTTAAAAAAATTGAACGCTCAGGATTTGCAAAATCGTGGTATTAAGATTTTTGAAATTGATTTGAATGACGATTTGCATTCGGTTTTCGAAACTCCTTATGATTATATTTATCATTTGGCAGCACAGCCAGGAATTTCTTCAGAAACGCCTTTGAGTGATTATGTTACGAACAATATTTATGCTACTCAAAATTTATTAGAAGCGGTTTTACAATACAATCCCAATTTGAAATCGTTTATCAATATTGCTACTTCTTCTGTCTACGGACTTATTGCAAATGTTGACGAAAATGTTCCTGCTAAACCCATTTCTTTTTATGGAAGCACCAAGTTGGCAGCCGAACAATTGGTTTTAGGATTACAACGATTAGGGAAAATGAATGCTTGTTCCATCAGATTATATTCGGTTTATGGACCAAGAGAACGTCCTGAAAAATTGTATACAAAATTGATCGAAAATTTGTATTTCGACAAACCTTTTCCCTTGTTTGAAGGAAGTGTGAAACACGAAAGAAGCTTTACTTACGTTGGAGATATCGTTGATGGTTTGGTTGCAATTATAGGAAAGGAAGCGCTTGTTAATGGAGAAATTATCAATCTTGGAACGGATGAAGTTCACACCACTCAGCAAGGCATCAATTATGTGGAAGACATCATGAATAAAAAATTGATTATTGACCACAAACCAGCCAGAAAAGGAGATCAGGAAAAGACTTCCGCCATTATCAATAAAGCCAAAACCTTGTTAGGTTATGAGCCAAAAGTGGCTTTTAGAAACGGATTGGAAGCGCAAGTACAATGGTATTTGGATAAATTTACTTCGTAATTCTTTTTACAAATTGCTCTAATTTATTGGCAAAAAGTTCGGGTTTCAACTTTTCATACCATTCAAAAGCTTGTTCTTTATAGTTTTTGGCATGTTTTACATATAATTCAGGATAATAATCAGAAAGATGCACAATATCGTGTAAACCGGTTTCTTCCATAATATTCCATGACGTTCGGTTTATCCAAGGGGCATAAATGGTGAAGGTTGGAATATTCAAGGCTTTTGCCATATTCGTTGCGCCACCTTCATTGCCAATCAAAGAGTCACATTGCGACAATAATCCGATAAAATCTCTCAAGCTTTTGGCATAAAAATCTAATTTTATTTTTTCTTGTGTTGTAAGTAAACACAAATCATAGATTGCTTTTACCTCTTCAAACTGATTAGGAATATAATTGAATAAAATTTGTATTTTATTATTGTCTTTAGCAATACTATCCAATGTTTCTGCCATGTATTTTGCTGGAAGGCTTTTGTTTTTGCCACTTCCCAAAATGCTTATCATCAACAACGATTTTGACACGTCAAGATTTTCTTTAACCAAAGTTTTTGCATTTTCGATTTCGTATGCTGTCAAGTGAATTTTCGGAAAAATCATTTCTACTTCTTTGCCTAAAGCTGTTTTGGAAAGCAAAAGTCTATAAGCGTTGGCCGTTGCATTGCATTCTGTATCAGGAACAACGGTTTTGGTGTAGAAAAATTTAGTGTACCATTTATAATGTCCAACAATAGTTTTTGCTCCCGAAAAATAAGCCGGAAGAATGCTATCCCACTTGCAATAGGCATCGATTACAATGTTGTAATTTTCTTTTTTAAGTTCTTTTCCAAATTTGTAAAGATTGACAAACCCTTGGTGTTTTTTGGAATCGAAGAAAAGAATTTTGTCAATATTAGGATTGTTTTCCACCACGGCAACCGTGTTGGGTTGAATCAGATAATGAACTTCCCAATTGGGATGATTTTTTTTTATGGTTTCACAAATGACCGTACTTGCCAGCACATCGCCAATCATTTTGATTTGAATTACAAGTACTTTCATTTTGAAATCTAAAAATTAAACGGCTACATCGTATTCTCTCAAAGCGTCGTTGAGCGAGGTTTTCAAATCGGTTGAAGGTTTTCTTTTTCCAATAATTAAGGCACAAGGCACTTGGTATTCGCCTGCTTCAAATTTTTTGGTATAACTACCAGGAATTACTACAGAACGCGCAGGAACAAAACCTTTGTATTCAATAGGTTCGCTTCCTGTAACATCGATGATTTTTGTAGATGCAGTCAGACAAACATTGGCACCAAGAACTGCTTCTTTCTCTACACGAACACCTTCTACAACAATACATCTTGAACCGATAAAAGCGCCGTCTTCAATGATAACTGGTGCAGCTTGCAACGGTTCCAAAACGCCACCAATTCCAACACCTCCAGAAAGATGTACATTTTTTCCAATTTGCGCGCAACTTCCAACGGTTGCCCATGTATCAACCATTGTTCCTTCGTCAACATAAGCGCCAATATTTACATAACTTGGCATCAAAATAACGCCTTTGGAAATGTAAGCGCCATATCTTGCCACTGCTGGCGGAACAACACGGATTCCTTTTTCGGCATAGCCAGTTTTTAATAACATTTTATCATGGTATTCAAAAATGCCAACTTCATGGGTTTCCATTTTTTGGATTGGGAAATACATCACTACGGCTTTTTTTACCCATTCGTTAACTTGCCAACCACTTTCTATTGGTTCTGCCACTCGAAGCGTTCCGGAATCAAGTAAAGCAATAACTTCTCTAATGGCATTTGTTGTAGTTTCTTCTTGTAACAAAGCCCGGTTTTCCCAAGCTTGTTCTATAATTGGTCTTAAAGTGTCCATTTTTTTAGTTTTGAGCAAAGATAATTGCAATTTTCGAAATTGGATAAATGATTGTTCCTTTTATTAACAAAAAATAGGGAAAAAACGAGATTCTATTTTCTTTATATTTGTCTTAAATTTCTAATTTTCCAATTAAAATATACAAACTCTTGAGAAAACATTATTTTATTTCCGTAATCCTATTTTTTGTTTTAGCAAGTTGTCAAAAACAAAATGATAAGGAAACTAGTCTAAACAATGATTCCATTGTAAAAAGTGATAGTGTTCCCATTGATAATGTTGACAAACATACAGCACAAAACGCATTGGACTATTTGGGAGTTTATAAAGGAGTTTTGCCTTGCGCAGATTGTGAAGGCATTCAAACCACAATAACTTTAAATGAGAATTTTACCTATTCAATAAAAACCCAATATCTTGGAAAAGGAGCAAAAGTCTTTGAACAAAATGGCATGTATAAATGGAATGATAAGGTGAATATGCTTGTTTTGGGCGATAGTGAAAATGTTCCAAGATATTATTTTGTTGGAGAGAATATGTTGACGCAACTTGATATGTCGGGAAAAAAAAATACTGGAGATTTAGCCGATAATTACCAATTGAATAAGGAAATTTCTTCATTAGAAACCATAACCAATAGTGAAGAAAATCCAACTTCTGAAAAGTTGAATAATCGTATGGTTGTTAAAACGGTTATAAAAGAGGTTGATCCAGCAGAGGGGAAATTTACTTTGGCCAAAACCAAGTGGAAATTAATAGAATTGAACGGAAAAAAAGTAAGACAAAAAGGGGATAAAGCATATTTTATAAAATTAAATTCTAATGACGGAAAATTCAATGGTTATGCAGGTTGCAATACTTTTTCGGGAAATTATGTAATGCCATTACCTCGTGCTCTTGCATTTACTAATATCGTTTTAACAAGAATGGCTTGCCCAAATATGGAATTAGAAACACAGGTGTTAGCAATGATTGAAACTGTTGATAATTATAGAATTAAATCGGATATACTTTATTTGAGAAAGACAAAAATGACTATAGTTGCTAAATTTGAAGCTGTAAAATAAGAGTTGTAAATCCTTAATTTGAGATTTTTTTGTTTTTGTGAATTGTAAAATGATAACTTTGTAAAAAAATAAATGCCACGAATTTTAGCTATTGATTATGGAATAAAAAGAACGGGAATTGCCGTCACCGATGATTTGCAAATCATTGCTTCAGGATTGACAACAATTCCCTCAGAAACAGCAATTCCCTTTCTAAAGGATTATTTTTCGAAAGAAAATGTAGTTAAAGTTTTAATTGGCGAGCCCAAGCAAATGAATGGACAGCCTTCTGAAAGTACACCGATTATTGAAAAATTTGTTTCGCAGTTTCAAAAGAATTTCCCAGATATGAAAGTTGAAAGAGCAGATGAACGATTTACTTCAAAAATGGCATTCCAAACCATGATTGATAGCGGTTTAAAAAAACAACAGCGCAAAAACAAAGCATTAATTGATGAAATTGCTGCCACAATAATGCTTCAAGATTATTTAACTAGAAAAATGATTTAAATTCTCTAATTTCGCAAAAAAAATAAAAAATGATAGTACCAATTTTTGGATATGGCGAGCCAGTTTTGAGAAAAATAGGTGAAGAATTAACACCAGAATATCCTAATTTACAGGAAATAATTGCAAACATGTATGATACGATGTACAATGCTTATGGCGTTGGACTAGCGGCGCCTCAAATAGGATTGGCAGTTCGTTTGTTTGTTATCGATACAGAACCTTTCAGTGATTCTGCCGATCTTACAAAAGATGAGCAAGAACAGTTAAAAGGTTTTAAAAGAACTTTTATTAATGCAGTAATGTTAACCGAGGAAGGTGACGAGTGGGGTTTTAATGAAGGTTGTTTGAGTATTCCTGACGTGCGTGAAGATGTTTATCGTAATGAAAAAATTACAATTGAGTATTGCGATGAAAATTTTATCAAAAAAACAGAGGTGTTTGACGGTTTGATTGCCAGAGTGATACAACATGAATATGATCATATTGAAGGAATTTTGTTTACAGACAAAATATCTTCATTAAAAAAAACGTTAATAAAGAAGAAACTTCAAAATATTATGGAAGGTAAAGCCCGACCAGATTATAGAATGAAATTTGCGGCCAAAAAAGGTCGGTAATTATGATTGATAAGTTAAACAATTAAATATATTTGTGCCCTTAAAATAATTTTAGAATATGAACGTAGAAAAAATATTAGCCATTTCAGGAAAACCAGGTTTGTATGAATTGAAAGTACAAACTCGCTCAGGTTTTGTTGCAGAATCATTATTGGACGGAAAAAGAATTACTGTTGGTTTGAGAAGTAATGTGAGTTTACTTTCTGAAATATCAATGTATACCTACAGCGAAGAGAAACCCTTGGCAGACGTTTTGAGATTAATTGCCATCAAAGAAAATGAAGGAGAGACCATCTCTCATAAGGAAGATAATGCTACATTAATTGCCTATTTTAAGGAGGTTTTACCTGATTATGATGCTGACAGGGTGTATGCTTCCGACATAAAAAAAGTATTAAATTGGTATGCTATTTTACAAGCCAAAGGAATGGTTTCAAAAGAAGTACCTGATAAAGAAGAAGCGAAAGAAGAAACAAAAGAAGGTACTGAATAAGTTCATTTCTTTTTAATAAATAATTATCCTGTTGTTCCTTTTTGCAACAGGATTTTTTATTTTTACATAAATCAAAAACTATGAATTCAAGAACGATTCAACTTCAAGCATTCGAACGATTGTTAAACATCATGGACGATTTGCGTGAAAAATGTCCTTGGGACAAAAAGCAAACGTTACAGACATTACGCCATTTGACCATTGAAGAAACCTATGAATTGGGTGATGCCATTTTAGATAATAATTTAAATGAAGTCAAAAAGGAATTAGGGGATTTATTATTACACATTGTTTTTTATGCTAAAATTGGAAGTGAAACCAACGATTTTGACATTGCTGACGTTTGCAACGAAATTTGCGACAAACTTATCCATCGTCACCCACATATTTATAGTGATATTGTTGTAAAAGATGAAGAAGAAGTCAAGCAAAATTGGGAAAAACTAAAACTTAAAGAAGGTAAAACTTCCGTTTTAGAAGGCGTTCCAAAAAGTTTACCAGCATTGGTGAAAGCCAGTAGAATTCAGGATAAAGTAAAAGGTGTTGGATTTGATTGGGAAGAACCGCATCAAGTTTGGGATAAAGTTCAGGAAGAATTACAAGAATTACAAGTTGAGGTTGTGGCAGGAGATCAAGATAAAATTGAAGCTGAATTTGGAGACGTTTTATTTTCGATGATAAATTACGCCCGATTTTTAAATGTCAATCCAGAAGATGCTTTGGAACGTACCAATAAGAAATTCATAAAACGTTTTCAATATCTGGAAAGTAAAGCTGGCAAACTTGGAAAACCACTTATGGACATGACTTTGGCTGAAATGGATATTTTTTGGGAAGAAGCGAAGCGTCTTCCATAAAAATAGGTATTACAAAATCTTTGATTTTCTAATATCCAGATTTAGAATGCGGAAATGGTTTTGGTATTTGAAATCAATTAAGTCAAGTTTATCAAAAAAATTAATATTAAATAAGTTTAAAGTAATTTACTTATATTTGAAAACTAACTTACCAAAGCTTAAGAAATTATGTCTGAAAAAAAACACAAATTGAAACGATCATTAGGATTAATTGATGCAACAAGTTTAGTTGCCGGTTCAATGATTGGTTCTGGAATTTTCATTGTCACAGCCGCCATGGCTCGCGATGTTGGTTCAGCGGCATGGATTTTAATAATTTGGTTGGTAACAGGATTACTTACCATGACAGCAGCGCTGAGCTATGGTGAATTAGCAGGAATGATGCCTACTGCAGGCGGACAGTTTGTTTACATCCAGCGTGCTTATGGAAAATTGATTTCTTTTTTATATGGCTGGACAGTATTTACAGTTATTCAAACAGGGGTAATTGCTGCCGTTGCAGTGGCTTTTGCTAATTATACGGCAGTTTTTTTTCCGGTTTTGGAAAATAAAATTTTCACTATTGGCGAAAGTTTTGTTTTTACTAATAAACAAATATTGGCAATGGGTAGTATTTTATTGCTGACCTATATAAACACCAAAGGGGTAAAAACGGGAAAATCCATTCAGTTAGTTTTTACTTCAGCTAAGCTTATCGCTTTGTTTGCAATTATTATTTTAGGATTATATGTTGGTTTTAAAACCGATGTATTATCGAATAATTTTGCCAATATGTGGGATGCTTCTAAAACCGTTTTGAATCCTGATGGGACAATCACTGTGACAAAATTGGCTGGAATAGCGTTGCTTGGAGCAATGGGCGCTACTATTATCAATTCACTTTTCTCAAGTGATGCATGGAATAATGTGACTTTCATTGCGGGAGAAATAAAGGACCCAAAGAAGAATATCCCAAGAAGTTTATTTCTAGGCACTTTGATAGTTACAGTTATTTATATTTTGGCAAATATTGCTTATTTGGCTCTTTTACCAATTAACGGAGCGCCTGAATCTACTTCTGTTATTGAAAATGGGATAATGTTTGCAAGTCAAGATAGAGTTGGAGCCGCAGCAGCCAATGTCATAATGGGCAATATTGGTGTTTTTGTGATGGCGGGTTTAATTATGGTTTCCACTTTTGGATGTAACAGTGGGTTGATACTTTCTGGGGGAAGGTTATTTTATGCCATGGCAAAAGACAATCTGTTCTTTAAAAAGGCAGGAGAATTAAATAATAATGACGTTCCAGCAAAAGCGCTTTGGTTGCAGTGTTTCTGGGCTTGCGTATTGTGTGTTTCTGGAAAATATGGAGATTTGCTTACCTATGCTACTTTTGCGTCCTTATTGTTTTATATTTTGACAATTTATGGAATTTTTATTTTAAGAAAGAAAGAGCCAAATGCAGAACGCCCATATAAGGCATTTGGATATCCTTTAATCCCGATACTATATATCACAATAACATCATTAATCTGTCTCACATTATTAATTTATGATACAAAAAGTACAGGTTTAGGATTGTTTATTGTGGCTTTGGGAATTCCTGTTTATTACCTATTTTTGGATAAAAAGAAATAGAAATTTATTAAGTAAATGCTTTTTAATTATTTTGAAATGGGAATGCGAAAAGTTATTCAGATAATTTTTTAAGTTTGCTTACATCTTTCAAAACAATTTTTTTACCTACCAATTCTATCAAACCTAATTTATTGAAATCGGACAATAAGCGAATGCAGCTTTCCGTGGCTGTGCCAATCATTCCTGCTAATTCCTCTCGGGATAGCTGGATTCGAAGCGAATCGTCTTCGTTTTTCCCAAAAGTTTCAAGCAGGTAAACAAGTGTTTCTGCCAATCGTGCTTTTACTGTTTTTTGAGCCATAGAAACCATGTGGTCATCGGCATCTTTTAAATCGCCACAAATTGTTCTCATTAAATTCATTGAAAACTCGTTATTTTCATTGAAAAAATTAATGATTTCTATTTTTGGAATAAAACAAACTTCCATATCTTCGAGTGCAACAGCACTTAAATTTGCTACTTCATCACTGATCATTGACCGTTGACCGAGTAATTCTCCGGGTTTTACCAATTTTACAATTTGGTCTTTTCCATTGGAGCTCAATTTGGATAATTTGCAAACGCCGTCTTTTATACAAAAAATACCTTTTAAGGTTTCGCCTTCTTCAAAAATAGGGTTGCCTTTTTTTATAGTATAAGATGTTTTACAATCGGCCATTTTTAAAAGCTCTTCTTTTTTTAAAGCTTTTAAGGAGCTAAATTGTCTAACAATACATTGTTCACATTTACTCATTCGAATTTGGTTTTTTCGCAATTACAAAAATACGACTTAATATGATAAATATCATAAACAATATTTGTTAAGGTACTTTGCATCAGGTAAAAATGAGCAAAAGTTAGAATTATGGACACACAAAATTGTTTCCATTGTGGTTTAGATATTGTAAAAGAAGACGAGATTATTTTTGAGAATAAGAATTTTTGTTGCAACGGTTGTAAAACTGTTTATGAAATTTTTAGTCTCAATGACATGACTTGTTATTATGATTTCGAAAATTCACCTGGAGCAACACCACAGGACATTCAGGGTAAATATGATTTTTTAGATAATGAAAGTATCGTTTCAAAATTATTGGAATTTCAAGAAAATTCAACCACAATTGTTTCACTTAACATTCCTCATATTCATTGTAGTTCGTGCATTTGGATTTTGGAAAATTTACAACGTCTTCAAAAAGGAATAAGCACTTCGCAAGTCAATTTCCCAGAAAAAAGGGTTAGAATTACTTACAATCCAGAGATTGTATCGCTAAAAACGATTGTCAATTTATTAAGTTCCATTGGCTACGAACCCTACATAAGTTTGGAAAATTATGAAACCGGAACCAATACAGTTGACAGGAGTTTGACCTATAAACTTGGTGTTGCTTTTTTCTGTTTTGGCAATATTATGTTGCTTTCTTTTCCCGAATATTTTGAAGTTCAAGAATATTGGCTCGACCAATACCGAGGTTTTTTTCGTTGGTTAATATTTGCGTTATCATTACCGAGTTTTTTTTATTCGGCAAGTGGCTATTATGTTTCCGCTTACAAAAGTATAAAATCAGGAATGTTGAATATCGATATTCCAATTGCTTTGGGAATAGTTGTTATGTTCGTCAGAAGCACATTTGACATCACAATGGATTATGGTTCGGGATTTTTTGACAGCTTAACAGGATTGATTTTCTTCATGCTTTTAGGCAAAATGTTCCAAATTAAAACCTATAGTTTTTTAAGTTTTGAAAGAGATTTCAAATCCTATTTTCCAATAGCAATTACCAAAATAAATATTGATTCTTCTGAAGAAAGCGTCGCAATTTATGATATTCAAAAAGGAGATAGATTGCTTATCAGGAACCAAGAACTTATTCCTGTTGACGGAATTTTGATTTCTGATAAAGGCGAGATTGATTATAGTTTTGTAACTGGTGAAGCGATTCCAATCTCCAAAAAATCTGGAGATAAAGTCTTTGCTGGCGGAAAACAAATAGGTAAAGTAATTGAAATGGAAGTCTTGTATTCAGTTTCTCAAAGCTATTTGACACAGTTGTGGAGCAATGACATTTTTCAAAAAAATGTAGCCCAAAAACACAAAACAATCACCGATAAAATAAGTCGGTTTTTCACACCAATTTTGCTGCTAATAGCTTTTTCTGGATTTGGATATTGGATATTTTTTGATGCCAATACCGCTTTTAATGTTTTCACTGCCGTTTTGATTGTTGCTTGTCCATGTGCTTTGGCTTTGACAGCGCCATTTACTTTTGGAAATGTATTACGGATTTTTGGGAAACAGAAATTCTATCTAAAAAACGCACTGGTTATTGAACAATTAGCAAAAGTAGACACGATTGTTTTTGATAAAACAGGAACGATAACCACCAATAAAAAATCTAATATTTCATACCAAGGAAAAACACTAACCGAAGGGAATTTTGTTTTAATAAAAAACACACTTCGGGCTTCCAACCATCCGTTAAGTAGAATGTTGTATGATTTTTTACCCGATTCGAAACGTTTAAAAATTAAACAATTTGAAGAAATTACTGGAAAAGGAATTGAAGCTCAGATTGATGATTTTAAAATTAAAATTGGCTCAGCATCTTTTGTAGAAAAAACGGAAGAAAATAGTATTCAGCAAACGGAGGTTCATATAAAAATTAATGAAATGTATTTTGGGAAATATATTTTCAATAATGAATACAGAGAAGGTTTGGAAAATCTGTTTAAGTTGCTAAGTAGTAATTATCAAATCAAAGTTTTGTCAGGTGACAATGAAGGCGAAAGGTCAACATTAGAAAAGCTTTTGCCAAAAGGCACCGAATTAATTTTTAATCAAAAGCCGGAGCAAAAATTGGAATTCATAAAAAAATTGCAAGAAGAAGGTAAAAATGTGATGATGGTTGGCGATGGTTTGAATGATGCCGGTGCTTTGGCACAGAGTAATATTGGAATTTCCATTTCGGAGAATGTTAATGTTTTTTCTCCAGCCTGCGATTCAATTTTGGATGCGGGAGAATTTCAGAAATTAAGTTATTTCATAAGGTTGTCCAAAAAAGCTATTACAACCATAAAAATGAGTTTCACATTATCATTGTTGTATAATGTTGTTGGATTATTATTTGCCTTAACAGGCAATTTATTACCCTTAGTAGCAGCCATAATAATGCCGTTAAGTACCATTACTATTGTTAGTTTCGTAACCCTAATGAGTAATTATTATAGCAGGAATTTAAATTAAATTTTTGTAAGAAATTTAAATTAATTATATTTTTTTTAACAAAAAACGTTAGGCATGACAAATGTCATGTTTATTGAAAAGATAGCAGATTAACTTTGTTAACACAAAATTAAGGTATGAGTGTCATTTATTTATTAATCTCCATCAGTATTGTTGTTGCAATTGGTTTTTTTATTGCCTTTATACGAGCAGTGAAAACAGGCCAGTATGACGACGATTATACGCCATCAGTCAGAATGCTTTTTGACGATGAACTCAAAGTTGAAAATCCAAAACCAATACAAACAATAAAAGAAAAACAAATTTAATTATGGAAATGCAACAATTTTATTACGACAACAAAATTGTAAAGAAATTCATTTACGCTACCATTCTTTTTGGGATAGTAGGAATGTTAGTAGGGCTAACGTTGGCCTTTATGTATCTTTTTCCAAACATGACCGACGGAATTTCGTGGTTGAGTTATGGAAGATTGAGACCTTTACACACCAATGCTGTTATTTTTGCCTTTGTAGGAAATGCAATGTTTGCGGGTGTTTATTATTCACTTCAGCGATTATTAAAAGCCAGAATGTTTAGTGATTTTTTAAGTAATCTAAACTTTTGGGGTTGGCAATTAATCATTGTTGCTGCGGCTGTTTCTTTGCCTTTAGGCTATAGTACTTCAAAAGAATACGCCGAATTGGAATGGCCAATAGATATTGCCATTGCTTTAATTTGGGTCGCATTTGGTATCAATATGATTGGTACGATGATTAAACGAAGAGAACGACATTTATACGTTGCTATCTGGTTTTATCTAGCAACTTTTGTAACCGTAGCCGTTTTGCATATTTTCAATAGTTTGGAATTACCTGTTTCAGCCATGAAAAGTTATTCTGTTTATGCAGGAGTTCAAGATGCTTTGGTGCAATGGTGGTATGGACATAATGCAGTTGCCTTTTTCTTAACAACGCCATTTTTGGGATTAATGTACTATTTCGTTCCAAAGGCAGCCAATCGTCCCGTGTATTCTTATCGATTATCAATTGTACACTTTTGGTCTTTGATTTTCATTTACATTTGGGCTGGACCACACCATTTGTTGTATTCTGCGTTACCAACTTGGGCACAGAATTTAGGAGTTGTATTTTCAATTATGTTAATTGCTCCATCATGGGGAGGAATGATAAACGGACTTTTAACCTTACGTGGCGTTTGGGATAAAGTGAGAACAGAACCAGTACTAAAATTCTTCGTAGTTGCAATAACAGGTTATGGAATGGCCACTTTTGAAGGTCCAATGTTATCGCTTAAAAATGTAAATGCCATTGCGCATTATACGGATTGGATTATTGCTCACGTTCATGTTGGAGCCTTAGCTTGGAATGGATTTATGGCATTTGGTATGATTTATTGGTTGATTCCAAGAATGACAAAAAGTACTTTATTTTCTACTAAATTAGCTAATTTTCATTTTTGGATTGGAACATTAGGAATTATACTTTACACACTTCCAATGTATGTTGCAGGATTTTTGCAGGCTTCAATGTGGAAACAATTTAATCCAGATGGAACTTTAACTTATGGAAATTTCCTTGAAACAGTGACTCAAATCATGCCGATGTATTGGATGAGAGCTATTGGAGGAACACTATATCTTATAGGAATGTTAGTATTAGTTTATAACATTATTATGACTTTAAGAGAAGGTTCTACAATAGAAGATGAATTAGCCGAAGCTCCAGCATTAGTTAAAATTAGTTCAGGAA